>NZ_JANSJN010000150.1:0-3698 GCF_047462555.1 Synechococcus sp. B60.1 | reverse complement strand
GTAGTTTACTATCCAACTTCTGCAGTCGCAGCAACCGAATGGCGACACTTCGTCCGAGGGATCCGTCCAGACGCAGCCGGGATCCCTAGGGTTGAGGCTCGAGGTCGCTTCAAATAAGCTGGAAACACGCCGGGCTGGCCCTTGGCATTCTGTGGGCCGTTTCCGGTCTTCGCCCCGCTTCCGTAGGCCCCCTCTGGATATGGAGAGAGCTCCTGTGCGTTGCCTTGGGATGGAATAGCTCCACGGAGCTGGCGAAATGGCCGTTAATTTGTATTAGGACTATAGTGCAGTCGGCTATCATAAAGCCAAAACTGTTCTTGCTGGGTGGATTAGTCTCGTTCGGCGAGCTGCAGCGATGCCCACTTCTGCTGAGTCTCTGTCCTCTCCGCTTCCCCAAGGCGAGGCCCTCAAGCCCTCGGTGGTGGCGGCGCGGGAGCCTTTTTTGGGGCTGCTGCGGGATCTGGCGCGGGCTTACCAAGCCTTTGAAAACTACGCCAGCGCTCACATTCGTCAGATAGGGCTGACCGCCCCCCAATTCGATGTGTTGGTAACCATTGGCAACACTCCTGGCTTGACGATGAATATCCTGGCCCAGAAAACGCTGGTTACCAAAGGGACGCTGACCGGGATCGTGGATCGCCTGGAACAAAAGGGGCTAGTGCGCCGCGAGGTACCTCCAGAAAACCGCCGCTGCTTCAAGATCGTGCTTACCGAAGAGGGGGAAAAACTGTTTGAACAGGTCTTCCCGGCCCATGTGGCCTACCTGAAAGAGCGCTTTCAAAAGCTGAATCCGGAAGAGATGGCTCAGATCCAAGCCTGCTTGAAAAAGCTGCAAGCAATTTTCTATTAGATCCCTCCTTGCGAGAGAGGCTAAGCAGCGGGACTTTTCAGCAGGTGCAGTCAGCTCTGCCTAGGGCTAGATCGAGGAGCTAGCCACTGCCTCACCCCAAAACCCAGAGCATGAAGGTCACTCCCAAGGTAACGGCGCCGAAGAGGGCATAGCTAATCCGGCGCAGTGGCTGCAGTTGCATGGCATGCAGATCCTTAAGCCAACCCAGCCCCAGCGATTCCACAAAGCGATCTAACACTGCTTGCATGGGGTAGGCGTAAACGGATCCCTGTTCTTTGAAGTTGACTAGCACAACTAGCAGCGTGGCGTAGCCCCAGAGGAGGCCCCAGAGCACAGCACTCAACCCGATTAAGATGGGCTCAAGCATCGACCTTCCTTGGTCTCCTGGGGGCGTGACCGCCGTCCCCCCGACGGAGTTCTTCGAGCTGAAGAGCTGGATCTCATTTTCAGCCTCTTTATCTGCTTGAAGCTACCCTCCCACCTCTAGGCCCGCTTTCAAGGGCCAGAGCAGGGGTGTCCTGCCCGTCCAAGGCAAAAGATGGCAGACTAGGGTTACCAGTCCAAGCCATCTTGACTAATGCCCATGAGCTCTCGCTACCTGCTGCCCCCTGCCGAGCCCAAATCCGTCGGCACCGCCTATCTCCTCTGGGCGTTGGGCATATTCGGCATCTGCGGTGTCCATCGCTTTTACCTGGGCAAAACCGGGACAGGCTTTCTCTGGTTCTTTACCTTTGGCCTGTTGGGAATTGGCCAGTTGATTGACCTGTTTTTGATCCCAGGCATGGTGGAAGATTACAACTTCAAGCTGGCCGTCTTGCAAGGGATCCGCCCCTCTGGGGCTCCCGTCAAGTCTGTCTCGGCCCCGCCTCAGCCTTTGAAGGGTCAGGCGCTGATGCGGGAGATCCTACGGCTGGCGCAGCAGCGACAAGGGATCCTCACCCTCTCGGAGATCGCCATCGAGCTGCCTGCTGACTTTGACGAGATTGAAAAAGCGCTGCGAGAGCTAAGCCGACGGGGCATTGCCTCCCCTGAGAACAACCTCACCACCGGCGCAGTGGAGTACCACTTCCCTCACCTGTTGCGCTCCCCTGGCGACCGGCGCTCCCTCTGACAAGGTCCTACTGGGATCCCAGGATCCCCCGCTGTTTGGCCAGTTGCATTGCCCGGTGAAAGGCCAGCAAGCCCAGCCCGAAGTAGAAAAGGCCGCTGGCCAGAGCCATGAGCAGCCGCAGGGGATCCAATCCCACCTCCCGCACCATCAGATCCCGCAGCAGGCCAGCCCCTGCCGTCATGGGCAGCATCTGCCCCAGCCACTTCAGGGATCCCGACCACTCTTCTGTGGGGGTGGCTAGGAGAAAGAGCAGGCCAAATTGGCTCAGGATCAGCAGTTGTTGAATGCGCTTCCAAATCAAGGCAGCAGATCCCAGCAAAAACGAGAAGCCATAGGCCCCCAGCACCACGCTCAAGAGGGGCAACAACAGAGTGGGAGGAAAGCGCAGCCGGCTGCCTGTCAACAGCAAAATGACGCCCAAAATAACGACGACGACGGAAAAGCGCAACACCAAGCTGGCGCAGGCCCGCGCCAAAAACAGGGTGGCCGCCGAAAAGGGCGAGAGCAACACCTGCTCCAAGGTGCCTGTCTGGGCTTCCACCTGCAAGTTGAGGGCAATATCGTTCACCACAAAAATCACCAGCGTCCAGAGCACATAGCCGATCACCACCGCGTCCAGCCGTTCGCCAAATTGGGAGGCCGGCCCCGCCACATACTGAGCGCCGGCAAAGAGGGCATAGAAGAAAAAGGTGGTGATCAGGATCCCGCCCAGGGCTTCTGCCGGATAGCGGATGTACTGGATCCAGGCCCGCTTCAGCTCGGCCCAAAACAGGTGTATCGCCTGCATCATCCTCGCCCATCCCCTCTTTTTAAGAGCTTGAGAAAAATGTGGGTGAGATCCGCTTCCTCTCGCTTAATGCTAAGCAGGGGCAAGGGCTTGAGGATCTCCAGCACCTGATACAACGCCTCTGAAGAGCCGCCAAAGCGCAACTGATGGAAGCCGAGAATCTCCACCCCTTGCTGGAGCAGGCGCTCCGCCCGGCTGGGATCCAGGTCTTGTTCCAACTCAATCCGATAAGTACTGGCTGCGCCGGCAAACTGGCGGATCAGCTCCTGCGTGGGGGCCTGGCAGAGGATTCTCCCCCCCTCGATCACGGCCACCTGGTCTGAGAGGGCCTCGGCCATCTCCAGTTGGTGGGTAGTGAGGAGAATGGCCCGACCTGCAGCGGCAATTTGGCGGATCAAGGATTTCACTGCTTGGGCGGCTTCCACATCCAGCCCCAGGGTGGGCTCATCCAAAAGTAGCAGAGCCGGCTGGTGCAAGAGGGCAACAGCAATGGCCACCTTCTGCTGCATACCCCGCGAAAGGGTCTGCACAGCAACATCCCGTTTTTGCAGCAGGCCAAAGGTCTCCAGTAGCTCCAGACCCCGCTGGCGAGCCGTTCTGGGGGATAGCCCCCGCAGCACGCCAAAGTACTCTAAGTTTTGCAAAGGGGTCAGCCGCCAGTAGAGGTTGCGGTTGCCTTCCAGCACCGCCCCCACCTGGGCCAGCGCACCCGCATCGGCGTGGGGATCCCGTCCCAGGATGCGCACCGTGCCAGCATCCGGCCGGATCAGCCCAGCAATCATTTTGATGGTGGTGGTCTTGCCGGCTCCATTGGGCCCCAAGAAAGCCAGGATCTCTCCTGCCGCCAGCGTCAGAGAGACATCCACCACCGCCCGCACCTGCTTGCCCCCCTGCCGGTAGGTTTTCTGGAGGTGGTGGGCTTCGAGAACTTTCATGACTTTTTTATTTCT
>NZ_JANSJN010000149.1:0-3832 GCF_047462555.1 Synechococcus sp. B60.1 | reverse complement strand
GTTGGTGGTAGGATCTTGGCATCCTCTCGCTCTAGTTGATAATGACTCCGGAACAAGAAGAGTGGCTGATCCGCGCTGTTCAAGAGCTGCAAGCGGCCCAGCAGGAGCTACGTCTTGTCCAACAAAATCAGCAGCTTCTGATTCAAGAACTGCGAGAAGGGCAGGCAATGCTGGCTCAGTTTTTCCGCGAGTCCATGGATCGCTTTGATGCGCGCACCCGCGCTATCGAGCGCCGCACGGATGCCCTGGAGCGCCGAACTGAAGCTCTGGAACGGCGCACTGACGAGATGGCCCAAGAGATGAGGGAGATGCGGCAGGAGATTCGAGATCTGCGCCGCGATTTTTTGGAACGGCGGTAGGCCCAAGCGCTCCGCGCTGGCCCTCACCCCCGGCCCCTCTCTTTGGGAGAGCAGCCCCTCACCCCCGGCCCCTCTCCCTGAGGGAGAGGGGAGTTAGTAGGGATCCGTGCTGGATTACTCTAGAGAGAACTTTGACGTTGCTCGATCGGCCTTTCCCTTCCTTAGCGAGTTTGCCATATGTCTGTTATCCGTGCCCTGCACCGCCAGTTGGTGAGCAAAGAGCGCTCGGCCGAGGAGATCGCGCGCGAATACCTGGAGCGCCTGCACCAACTGGAGCCGCAGCTTAAGAGCTTTATTACTGTTACGGAGGAGCTGGCGCTGCAACAGGCTAGGGCGGTGGATGCCCGCATTCGCGCCGGGGAGGCGATTGGTCCGCTGGCCGGGATCCCGTTGGCTGTGAAAGATAACCTCTGCACCCAAGGGATCCGCACCACCTGCGCTTCTCGGATTCTGGAGGGGTTTATTCCGCCCTACGAGTCAACGGTGACGGCGCGGCTGGCGGCAGCCGGCATGGTGACGGTGGGCAAGACCAACCTGGACGAGTTTGCCATGGGCAGCTCCACGGAAAACTCGGCCTTTCAGCGCACTGCCAACCCCTGGGATCTGACGCGGGTGCCAGGGGGATCCTCAGGCGGGTCGGCGGCGGCGGTGGCGGCAGACCAGGCGGTGGTAGCCTTGGGATCGGATACGGGGGGATCGATCCGCCAGCCGGCGGCCTTCTGTGGCGTGGTTGGCCTCAAGCCCACCTACGGGCTGGTCTCCCGCTATGGGCTGGTGGCCTTTGCCTCTTCTCTGGATCAGGTGGGGCCGTTTGGGCGCACGGTGGAGGATGTGGCCCTGCTGCTGCAGGGGATTGCCGGCCACGACCCCATGGACTCCACCAGCCTTAGGGTGGAGATCCCGGACTATAGCCAGGCTTTGATCGCCGATATCAAAGGCTTCAAGATTGGCGTCATCCGCGACCTGCTGGGGGAAGGGTGTGGGGAAGAGACCCGCGCGGCTGTGCAAGCGGCCATCCAACACCTGCAGGAGCTGGGGGCAGAGATCCTGGAGATCGACTGCCCCAGCTTTCGCTACGGTCTAGCTACCTACTACATCATTGCTCCTTCGGAAGCTTCTTCCAACCTGGCCCGCTACGACGGCGTCAAGTACGGCCTGCGGGAACCTGCCGACTCGCTCTTGGCTATGTATGGCAAGACCCGCGCCCGCGGCTTTGGGCCGGAGGTGAAGCGGCGCATTATGATCGGCACTTATGCCCTCTCTGCCGGCTACTACGATGCCTACTACCTCAAGGCCCAGAAGGTGCGCACCTTGATCAAGCAAGATTTTCTGCGGGCCTTCGAGAAGGTGGATGTGTTGGTCAGCCCCACCACCCCCACGCCGGCTTTCAAAAGCGGCGAGCGGGAGGATCCCTTGAGCATGTACCTGTGCGACCTGATGACGATCCCGGTCAACCTGGCGGGCTTGCCGGGGCTGAGCCTGCCCTGTGGCTTTGCCAACGGTCTGCCCATCGGCCTGCAGATCATAGGCAACGTCTTGCAGGAGAGTAAGGTGCTGCGGGTGGCCTATGCTTACGAGCAGAGCACTGACTGGCACAAGCAGCGACCTCTCCTGGGACAGCCCCCCGTTGAGCAGGCCCAGGGAACCGCTCCCAAACAGCCCAAAGCCAAGAGCAAGTCCGCCAAGGGGAGCAAAAAATCCAAAAGCTGAGCCCCCTAGGCCATGCCCATCTGGTTGGCTGCCGAGAAGCGCTCCATAAAGCGCAGGAAGCGCTCCCATTCTGCTTCTGTTTCCATGTCGTAGATCACTTCCAGGGCCTTGAATTCCCCGTTCAAGAACTTGGCTTTGATGTTGCGGGTGGTCAGCTCCCCTTCCTCGTCGATCATCCGCATGCCCAGGATGCTTTGCGTGTCGGACTTCAGCTCCTCAAAGCGAAAAATGGCGGATCCCCGCTTGCCATTTTTGGATTTCAGCAGCCGCACCTGCGTTGGCACTTCTGGAATGCCGGGAGAAAACTCAATAGTGGCCATGATTTTTAAAAAAATAACCCATTCAGGCCATTATAGTTGTTCCAAACACGATTGAGATACTTTGTCGCTAGCGGCCCAAGCGCTCCGCACCGCTCACGCGACCACACCACTCCCTGTCCCAGAGGGAGCTCCCCTCACCCCCGGCCCCTCTCCCTCAGGGAGAGGGGAGCTGGAGAGCAACGGACAGGCTGTTCCATAACCCTTTGCAATGACTATATAACGGCTGGATCCCCGGCTAGAAACTTTTTCAACTCGCAAGCGGCCATCTGCTCCAAATGGTGGCTGGCCTGGCGCTGCGCTTCGGTCACATCCGGGATCCGGTCACAGAGGGCGCCAACCCTGATGAGAAGGGATCGGGCAGTCAAGTTAGCCCGAGCTGCCGGGGTGGCCTGGCCGCAGAGGATGAGCAAGGGCTTCTGCGCCGCGCTCGCCTGCTCCAGCACTGCCCCCACCACCTTTCCCATGGTGCTCTGTTCATCGAGGCGGCCCTCGCCGGTCACCACCAGGTCGCAGCGACGCATGCGCTCCGGCAGGGCCAAGTGCTGGGCCAAGAGCTGGATCCCGGACTCCAGGGTGGCTCCCAAAAAGGCCACCAGCCCTGCCCCCAGCCCACCGGCAGCGCCGGCCCCTGGGATCCCCTCCACCGTCCGGCCCAGGTCGCGCTCCACTACTCTGGCCCAGTGCTGCAGGGCCTGCTCCAACTGCCTTACTTGCTGGGGAGTGGCGCCCTTCTGGGGCGCAAAAACGGCAGCCGCCCCCAACGGGCCGGTGAGGGGGTTCTGCACATCGCAGAGGCCGCGGATGCACTTGCCCAGCCAGACAGGCTGCTTGGGCGGCTCGATGCGCGCCAGCCGGGCCAGCTCCCCTCCCCCCCAGCCAATGGGATCCCCGGCCTCATCCAGGAGGCGATAGCCCAGGGCCTGCGCCATTCCCGCTCCCGCATCCACGGTGGCGGATCCGCCCAGCCCTATCCAAATCTCAGCAATGGGATCCCGGCAGACGGCCCGCAAGAGCTCCCCTAGGCCATAGGTGGTGGTGCGGGTGGGATCCCGCCGCTGCGGGGGCACCAAGGTCAGGCCGGCCACCTGGGCTACTTCCAGCAGCGCCCGCTCGCCTACCACGCCATACTCGGCCCAGACGGGATCCCCCAGCGGGCCGCTGACCCACAACCGCCGTTTTTCTCCCCCCAGTGCCGACAACAAGGTCTCCAGCGTGCCCTCACCCCCATCGGCTAGAGGGAGCAGCTCTATCTCCGCCTGGGGCAACCCCTGTTGGATCCCGCGGGCGATGCTCTCTGCCGCCTCCTTGGCCGTCAGGGATCCTTTGAAGCTATCCGGGCAGATCAAAACCCGCCGAGGCGGGCGGCTGAACTCGGATCCCTCGTCTGGTGAACCCCTACCCAGCATCAGCCCTAAAACGTCCTCGGCGGCAACAGAGAGAATG
>NZ_JANSJN010000148.1:0-3848 GCF_047462555.1 Synechococcus sp. B60.1 | reverse complement strand
GGGCCAAGAACGTCAGTCCCAACCACAAACCGACTCCCATGATCAGCGCTTGCACCATTGCCCTCCTCCGTCGGCCAGAGCCAGCCTAGGCCAGTCGGCTACAGAGGGCCAGCGTTGGCAGACAGTTTCGCAACTGTCCTGCCAGCGGGCGAGGACCCTGGAGAAAAACCGATTAGAGTGAAAAATAGAGCCGTTACTTCATTTTTGATGCCATGACCACCTCCACCCTCGATGCTGCCGCCATCCTTGAGGCGTTGCGCCCGGTTCAAGATCCGGAGCTGCGCCGCAGCCTGGTGGAACTGAACATGATCCGCGACATTCGCGTCGAGCCGGAGCGGGTGGCCTTTACCCTGGTGCTGACGACACCGGCCTGCCCCTTGCGGGAATTCATCGTCGAGGAGTGCAAGGCTGCCATCCGCCGCCTGGCTCCCGTTGAAACCATCGAGGTCACGGTTACAGCAGAAACTCCCCGCTCGCCCTCCCTGCCGGATCGCCAGTCTGTCCCCGGCGTGCGCAACATCATCGCCATCTCCAGCGGCAAGGGGGGGGTGGGCAAAACCTCAGTATCGGTGAATGTGGCGGTTGCCCTGGCCCAGAGCGGAGCGCGGGTGGGGCTGCTGGATGCCGATATCTACGGCCCCAATGTGCCGCTGATGCTGGGGTTGCAGGATCAGTCTCTGTTGGTGCGCAAGCGGGAAGACGGCGGCGAGGACATCTTCCCCCTGGAGAACTACGGCGTCAAGATGGTGTCGATGGGTCTCTTGGTGGGGCGGGATCAGCCGGTGATCTGGCGGGGGCCGATGCTCAACGGTGTTATCCGCCAATTCCTCTACCAGGTGCAGTGGGGGGAGCTGGACTATCTCATCGTGGACATGCCCCCCGGCACCGGGGATGCGCAACTGACCCTGGTGCAGGCGGTGCCGCTGGCGGGAGCTGTGATCGTCACTACGCCGCAGTCGGTGGCCCTGCTGGATAGCCGCAAGGGCTTGAACATGTTTCGCCAGTTGGGGGTGCCCATTCTCGGCATTGTGGAGAACATGAGTTACTTCATTCCACCCGACCTACCGGATCGCCAGTACGATATCTTCGGCTCAGCCGGCGGAGAAACTACGGCCCGCGAGCTAGGGATCCCACTGCTGGGGCGGATCCCGTTGGAGATTGCCCTGCGCCAAGGGGGAGATGCGGGTCAGCCAATTGTGGTCGGCCAGCCCGAGTCGGCTTCAGCCCAGGCCCTGCGGCAAATTGCCAAAACTTTGGCGGGCCGCGTCTCCATGCTGGCTTTGGGGGCCGGCTAGAAGCGCTCTGCTTCCACCAACGAGACCCCAAAGCTGCGTCCCCCCAGCACAATGCCCTCTTGGGCCTTGCCACGCACAGTTACGGTGCTGTTCATGGCCGGCAGGCCCTTGTTGGTGATGACCCAGAGGGAGCCGCTGTTGTCTTGGATCTCGTACATGCCCTGGCCAAACACGCCTATTTGATTGACCACACGACCGCGGACGTACACATTGGTGTAGCGAGAAGGATTTTGTTCGATCTGGGCGATGGGAGTTGTGCCGATGCCCAGCCGCGCCAACGGCCCACACCCTGCCAGGGCTAGGCTGACGCAGAGCAAGAGTACCCAAGATCCGCCGCGGAACGATTGGCCAAGTTGCCGTTTCATGGGTTGCTTCCCTCACGAGCACTTGCTCCCACCATAGCAAGCCGGCAGCAGATCCACCGCCAAGCTAGAACTTCTCGCCAATGCCAAAGTGCAGTTGGGCCTGGCCGGCCTCTCCTTGACCAACGGCGTAGTCAATGCGCAGCGGCCCCAGGGGAGATTGGATGCGGATACCGGCCCCCAGCCCGAAACCGCTGCCCGGCTTGTTGCGCACCGCCGCAGGATTGCCGATGACCGCCGCGCCGCTGCCCAGATCGGTGCCGTAGTCGGCGAAGACCACCGCCCCCACCGGGTCGAAAAGGGGAAAGCGCAACTCCGCCGTCGCCGTGGCAAAGCTGCGACCGGAGCCGACGCCACCCTCAAAAAATCCCCGCACCGAGCTGCCCCCGCCGATGGGGAAAGCATCGTAGGGAGCCAAGTCGCCAATTGTGGTGCCCGCCCGCACGTCAAAGGCCAGCACCTGCGGTCGTTCGCTGCGGGTCTCGAACAGTTTGACGGGAATGAACTGGCTGTAGCTAGTCTCGAGGCGGTTGGCGTTGAGGCCATTCTCGAAAAGACGTACCGACTGTTCGCTGGAGATGCGAAAGACGGATCCCTGGCTGGGGCTGTTGGGGTTGTCGCGGCTGTCGTTGACGAGGCCGAGCCGCAGGGTGGTGTAGCTGTCTTGGCCGCTGGCGCTGAAGGTAATCGGGTTGCCCAGCACATCAAAGCGCTCCTGCTCGCCGTTGCTGTTGCGGGCTTCCACAAATTGGATGCGGGTGCCCAAGCTGGCCCGCCAATTGCCCCCAATGGGACGCGAGAAGGTGACGCTGCCGCCCAGCCGGTTGATGCGCACGGGATCCCCGTTGGGCAAGGTCAATCCCTCGTTGAAAACAAAGCTGGAGCTCTGCTGGTTGGAGATATTGACGTTGTAGGAGGTGGGGATCTCCAGCGTGGCAATGCGCGGGTCGGTGAAGTTCAAATCAAACAGAGTTTCGTTGGTGCCCAACTGCACATTGAAGCTGGCGCTCTGGTTGTTGCCGCCCAAGTTTTCTTCCGAGACGCTGAGGCCAGCAAAGACCCCTGTGGCCGAGCTGACGCCGATGGTGCCGCTCAAGGTGCCGGTGCGGCGCTCTTCCACGTTCACCACCACCACCACCTTGTCGGGATCCTGGCCGGGGTTGAGCCCCACATTTACATCCTGAAAGAGGTTGAGGTTGAAAACCGCCTGCAGGTCTTCCTGGATTTGGTTGCGGTTGAACACATCCCCCGGCTTGGACTTCAGCTCGCGGGTGATGATGAAGTCGCGGGTTTTGGTGTTGCCCTGCACGCGAATATCCTCGATCTCCCCTTCGGCAATTTCCAGGGTGAGAGTGCCATCTTCGGAGGAGCGCACATCTGTCACTTTGGCCAGCACGTAGCCCTTGTCGGCATACCACTGCTCAATCTCGGCCACTGCTGCCTGCAGCTTGCCAAAGTTGAGCACCCGCCCTTCTTGGTCGGCAAAGGCCTTCTGGAGCACCTCCGGATCCAAAACTTTTGCCCCTTCCGTGCGCACGGCTTTGAGGGTGGGGTTGGGCTTGACTTCAAAGGTAACTCGCACCCCCAGAGGCGTATCGGAAGGCACCGCCCGCACATCGGCAAAAAAACCGGTGGCAAACACGGCGTTGATGTCTTCCCGGAGTTGGGAACGAGTGGAGACCTCGCCGGCGCGGGTACGGATAACTTTGTAAACCTGCTCGATCAGCTCTGGGTCGTCGGTACCCTCGACCACCACTTCTGCCACCAAAACTTCAACTTCTGGCTCGCCGGCGGCGGGGGTAGGTGTGGGGGTGGGTTGGGCGGGGGCATCGCCACCGGTGCGCAGATCCAGGGTGCCGGGTTGGGGCTGTGCCCAAGCTGCAGCGGTGTGTAGCACCATCCCACAGGTCAGGGCTGAAGCTAGCCAAGGGCAGAGTTGCCTGGAACAATTCATAGGGATCCCTCGCACACCACAAAGATTGGAAAGCTGGGCCAAGATTGCACTAAAACCCTCTGCCGCCCAGCGGTGGACAATTGCCCTGAATTATATCAACCCCCATCCCTGCGGATCCGAGCATTGCCGCGAGCCGGATTGCGGGCTTGGGCAGTCTGAAGTGCAAGCAGCCGCCTCTTCTTTACGGCAGGCGCAGGGATCCCTGGCAGCGCTGGCCACAACTCTGCGGCTCGCCTG
>NZ_JANSJN010000147.1:0-3983 GCF_047462555.1 Synechococcus sp. B60.1 | reverse complement strand
CGCAACGACTACTACGGCTGCAGCGGGCCAAACCTCGGGGCCAACACCTCCTTCCTCAACCAGGCGCTGGTGATCCGGGGCGACAACTGGCCGGCTCCGGATCCGAATAACGCTGGCGCCGGTGTCCTGCGCTTCGACAACACCGGCGGGGCCCAGAACCTGGGCGACAACACCAACCAGCCCGGCTGGCCGGACGTGTTTGCCCGCGACACCATCTTTGAGGGCCGCAACAGCACCGATGACCGGACGGCGGGCAGTGGCGTGCCTGAGGTGCGGCAGTTGCGGGCGCCAGATAGGGACTATGCCAACTTCGGCGTGCGCATCTCGGCCTTGGGCAACCCGGTGCTGGATACCTCCCGCTGGGTGATGGTGGCTCCCATCGGGCCCTGCCCGAACCCGGGCGGCGCTGGCCTGCTGGCCGAGTACTACAACGGCTGGATCACCAGCCCGCAGCCGCAGAACCAGTACAACCGCAACACAGGGTTTGCCACCAACCCCAGCGGCCAGGAGGTGGGCCCTCTGCCCCAAGATGTTCAAAGCACCAACCTGCCCTACCTGCGGGCGGTGCGCTGGCCGGATCCAGTGTTCCCGGCACAGGGGGTGCCGGAGCCCATCGGTCAATTTAACAACGGCTACACCAGCAGTGCGCCGCGTTGTCCAACGACCAATTTGGACAGCGCCACCAACGACCAGCGCTGGGCCTGCGTGCGCGACGCTATCGATAATCCAGCTAACCTAGCACCTTTTGCCCGCAGCGGCAGCGGTTTTCCCTGGTGGGGCGGCTTCCAGTACCAGTTCGGCAGCAGCACGTCCCGGGATTCAAGGTCTCCCTTCAAGCGGATGCTGTACAACAATTTCCCCACTTGCAGCGGCTCTTTGTCTGACATCCTGCAGCCCCTTTGCCGCCTGTCGGTGCCGATTCTCTCGCCGCCGAATCCTTGGGAGCCTCGGCAACCTTTTACCCCTCCGGATCCCAATCCGGATCGCCGGGATCGCGGCGACTGGTTCTGGATGCCCAGTTGCGGAGAGCCAGACGGCAACAACAGCTTGCCGAACGCGCCCATCGATGCGGATGACATCGGCTATTCCTATGTGCCTGTCGGCAGCCCTCGCATTGGATACAACTTCAATCCCCCCAACAATGGAGTTCCAGAGCTCCGATTCAAACACAACGAGTTCAACTTCCTACGCTCCTGCTGGCGGCGCAGAACTGGTGGATCCGGCAGTGGCAACAACAACGGCAACGATTTCTTCGTCGTCCGCTGGGTAGGGGAGCTCTATCCCCGCTGGCCGGGCCTGCAGAGCTACCGCATTCTCGATGGTGATGATGGTGTGCGGCTGATCATCCGGCGGCGGGAAGGCTCCGATGCTACTTTTGTCAACCGCGGCGTTTGGAACGGCACTCCCCTCAGCCTAGGGCCGGACGCGGCAGGTGCCGAAGCCTGGTCAGATGGCGGCGGCAAGCAGGTCACCCTGCGCCTAGAGCTGGACTGCGCGGATCCATCCCAGGACTCTCCCTACCTGGTAGAGATCCAGACCTATGAAAATACCGGCACTGCGCGATTGCGCTTTGCTACCCGCGATGGCAGCGATCTGGAAGACTACGACCTGCGCTACCTGAAGCCGCTGCCGCCAGTCAACCTGCCTTGCCAGCCGGATCGGAACAAAGCTCTGCTGCCCAATCAGAAGTACTGCGCGGTCAGCCTCAATTGTGATCCCATTTGGGATAATAATTGGACGCCCGCTTGTAAAACCGATATTTGTGTTGCAACTACCATCACCCAAACCAAAACAGCCACTTTGCCCGCCGGCTGCCCCGGCACGCCGCCGACGCCCCAAACCCGGCAGATCACCTGCTACCCACAGTACAACTACGGGAATTGGTCGGCCTGGAGTCCTCAGTGCACCCAGCAGCAGCAGTGCAGCCGGGCCACCATCACCCAAACCCGCACCCGCACGGTTACGCCGCTCTGTACCAGCCAAGCTCCCTTCACCGAAACCGAAACCCAAACCATCACTTGCCAGCCGCCGGGTGCTACCTGCACCTATACAGATTGGACTCCTCAGTGCACGCTGGCCAACGGCGGCCTGACGATAACCCAAACCCGCACCGAGACCTGTACCTCGAGCTGCGGAACCACCACCCGGCCGCAAACCCAAACGGTTACCTGCCCGCAGACTTGCAACTACAACTGGGGGCCCTGGTCGCCGGCTAGCTGCGACGAGGTCATCAACCAAATCGCCTGCGGCACAACCAAAACGTTTACCCAAACTCGGACGGGCACCCTCATCGCCGGTACCAGCAGCCCCACCTGCCAACAAACCAAGACGCAGTCGCAAAATCTCACCTGTCAAGGGCGGCCTTGCGGGCCGGGTACCTTTGCGCCCGATGCTCCCGGCAAGAGCCCCTTGGGCGAGTGGATGGCGGCCAAGCCCAACACGGTGGAGCTGCGCCCCGTGGGCGAAGTTCAAGCCGAGCCGGAGCCGGAGACGATCAGCGTCCACGACGTGGCCCAGGCTGTCGATGAAGGCGTAACCATTGCCCTGGAGCCGCGGCTTTCGCCAGTGCTGGAGGTAAAAGCAGGGGTGCCCAAGCCGCCCAAGTGGCCCAGCCCTGCCGAAGCCCTGCAGGCCGCCTTCAACTGGATCTTCGGCGAGCCGGCCTACGCCGCCCGCAACGGCCTGAAGAGTAACTTGCTGCTCACCGAGATTGCCAACCCCAGCAAAGAGCCGGGCATCCGCCCTGCCGAAAGCGGCGCTCCACCGATTGCTGGCAACCCGGCTCCAAACACCGATGATTGGGCGCGGCAACTGCGGCGCCGGTTGCTCGACGAAGAGAATCCAGAGAATCCAACCGTCCGCTGCGACTCTGAGGAGAAAGTCGGCCCCGATGGCGGCTTCTGGGTGCCGGGGGTGTTCCGCCCCAACTTCAACGACCGCTTCCGCTACAAGGCCTACACTGGCGACAGCCGCCCCAGCACGTTGCGCTTTAACAATAAGGGTAATGTAGTGGATCGGGATCCGCTGTTTGGGGACATTCCTGGCGTACAACCTCAGATGGCGCTCAACCCCTACGCTCGGGTGAATAACGCTACGGCGCAAGCTTACGCCACCACATCCACCTATCTGGACGGTTACTACATCGACGACAAAGGCAGTGAGAAAATCAGCAACGGCCTGTGCTTCTACGTCAAGCCCAACGGCAACACCATCCAGGTGCAAATCGACCGCAACGGCGGCGATAACGATGGCCTGGTGTGGGTGGATGTGGAGCCCTTCACCCTGGATCTGAACAGGCCCACCACTGGCTTTGCCGGCCCCAACCCGGTGCTGGGCGTAATCCTGGACGAGGTGACGCGGCGGCCCATTCCCATTCCCCGCTTCCAGGAGCTGGCCTCCACCGACCCGAACCAGCGCCGCCGCAACGACGATGGCAGCCAAAACCGGCAACTGCAGCCTGCCCGAGAGACGCGGGTCAACGCGGTGGCTGTTAGCGGCGTGCTCCCCTCGCGGCTGGATCAAACCGCCGGCGGCATGCACAACTTCCTGCGCCTCAACGAGCTGTGGAGAAATACCAACCTCTTCTTCAGCGGCTCAATGATCCAGCTCAACTACAGCACCTATGCCACCGGCCCCTTCTTGCAGCGCAGCTTCGAGCCGCCCAACCTGGTGCCGGATCCAACCTTTGTGCTCGGCTACGACTACTACTCCCCACCCAACCGCCGCTTCGGCTACGACGTGGGCCTGCAGATTGCTCGCCGCCCCGGCGCCGTCTCCAGCCGCTTCCAGTTCCCCTCCAACGCGCGCACCGAGTTCCTGCGCGAGCTGGATCCACAAGATCCGTATGTGCGGCGGCTGCGCTGCGCGCTCCAGGATCAGCCGGGTGTGCCGTTGGATCCGTCTGCCCAGATTGGCGGCTGCAATGAGTTCAATTGATATGGATCTGATATAGATCCGTCCGGTCAGGGGCAAATTAAAGTAGG
>NZ_JANSJN010000146.1:0-4226 GCF_047462555.1 Synechococcus sp. B60.1 | reverse complement strand
CCCAAAATGGCCAGCCGAACTTCCCGATCCAGCCGGGATCCCGATCCGTAGGGATCCTCGGAGGGGGGCTCCAGTCTTTGTCCCAGCGGGGGCATTGCCATGATGCCCGGCTGCATGCCAGTACTGCTGACCCAGATTTTGAAGCGATCCACCGTTGTCTCCGCGTCTTCGGGCAGTTGCATCTGCAGCAGGTAGCGAGGGCCAGAGCCGACTAGCACACTTTCACTAGGGCGCAGGCGGGCAGGAAAGTCCGGCTGGTAGGGATAGACTAAACCGACGCTGCACTGCCGTTCGTCAAAGACTGTTACATAGACGTGCACTGGAGTGAGAGCCCTGTTGCGCAGGGCGATGGCGAGGTTGCGGCCTGCTTGAATTTGCACCTGTCCCTGGGGATCCCGCGGCAGGGGGCTGACTTCGGCAGGGGTAGAGCCACTGGCCGGCGTTTCCAGTTGCAGAAACTCTACTTCCAGAACACTGCTCAAAGCATCGCTGGCAGGTTGCAGGTTGAGGAGGTTGTCGAAGGCGGCCACATGTTCCAGCAGCCGCACCAGCTTGCGAGGTAGAGCCTGCGGCTTTTTTACCGGGATCCGAAAGGCCGCCAGCGCCCCCTCTTCCTCCCGTCGGTAGAAGTGGTAGATGGCATCGGGCAGCATCTCTACCCGCAAGTCCGCTGCTTCCGGGTCAGTGTACGTCAGAAGCGGCGAGGCCGGCAGAGCCGCCAACAACTCGGCAACAGGCATTTGCGCTTGGCTGGGATCCGCACAGGTGAAGGCCACCCGCAACGGCTGAAACCGGACGGCAGACATGGGCGATCCTCAAAAAAAATCTCGTGATCCAGATCTACCGGATCCGCAGACCCAGCTCCAGCTTTGTCCTAGGCTGTAACGGCGAAGCATGGCAACCCATCGTAAACTACCCGGCTCCGACTGCTAAGCGGTACGGAGCGGGCTTTCTGTAGCCCTGCAGTTGGCAAGCCAACCACGGACCTCCAGGCTGGTTATTGCCTTGAGGGAGGTGCTTGCTTTCTGCTCAGGCAAACCGCTATGCTACCGCCCAGATTGAGGCATCTTTCTGTGGCAAGTCAGCAGCTTCGGGTCTATGTCCCCTCTCACCCGCTCATTAAGCACTGGTTAGCCGTGGCTCGCGATGTGGAAACCCCCACGCCTTTGTTTCGCAGTGCTCTATCGGAGCTGGGCCGCTGGCTAACCTACGAGGCGATGCGGGAGTGGATCCCAACTCAGGCGGTGCAGGTGCAAACTCCTCTGGAACCTGCTGCAGCAGAAGTTATCGCCCCCAACACGCCGCTGGCCATCGTGCCCATTTTGCGGGCTGGCCTGGCCATGCTGGAAGGCTGTCAGGCTCTCTTGCCCCAGGCACGGGTTTTTCATGTGGGCCTGGTGCGGGACGAGGAGACGCTGCAGGTGAGTTGTTACCTCAATCGCCTGCCAGAGCGGATCCCGGAGCAGATGCGCATTCTCATCCCTGAGCCGATGTTGGCTACTGGCGGCACCTTGCTCTGGGTCTTGGATGAGCTGAAAAAACGAGGAGCGGATCCCAGCTTAGTGAGAATTGTGAGTGTCTTGGCCGCTCCGCCGGGGTTGCAGCGGCTGGGATCCCATTACCCAATGGTGCAAATTTTCTGCGCCATGATTGACGAGCGTCTAAACGACCGAGGGTTTATCCTGCCTGGGTTGGGAGATGCTGGGGATCGCGCTTTCGGCACCTGATCCCTCAAAGGAATCGCGAGCCAAGAGGCTTGCTCTGTCGCTAGGATCGGCTGGGCATGGCAGCAGAGCGTAACATTTGGCATCAATTGCCTCAGTGCCGCTCTGGGTGCTTCACTTCTGTCAAGGCTGTTGGATGATGGGAATGCTGGCCGCTTGAGCCCCAAGGCCTGCCTCAGGGATCCGGCTTGCGCTCCTCGGGCCAGAGGCTGTTTGATCTGGCTAATTGACTGGTGCCAGCGCCTTTTCCTTTCCTGGACCTATGCGACTTGTCCTCACCAGTTTGGATGGCAGCCTCCTAGATCCCCAGTCCAACAGCTATGGCTCTGCCCGACAAGCTTTAGCGGCTCTGGAGCGCCGCTCCATTCCCTTGGTGCTCTACAGCCTACGTACCCGCGCCCAACTGGAACATCTGTGTCAGCAACTGCGCCTGGAGCATCCCTTCATCTGCGAGGACGGTTCCGCCATTTACGTCCCCGAACATTACTTTCCCGCAGGGATTTTGGACGAGCGCTGGCAACACTGCTCTCCCTACTACGTGTGTGCCCTGGGATTGCCCTACTCCTGCTTGCGCCACATTTTGCAACAGGTGCGTCAAGATTGCCACTTGGATCTCATTGGGTTTGGGGATTGGACAGCCTCGGAGCTCGCTGCCGCCACTGGGATCCCTTTGGAGGAGGCAGAACGGGTGCAACAGCGGGAATATAGCGAGATTTTCAGCTATTCCGGGGATCCAGCCACCCTAAAAGCGGCCTTCGCCCAGCAAGAGGCCACCCTCAGCCAGCACCAGTTGCGGCTGCGTCAGCTCCACCTTCCCAGCCCTTCGCACTGGTATCTCACTGGCTGGAAGTGGATGCATTCAACCCCAGCAGCCAGTTTCTGGCCTGGAGAAGAGGCGGTGCGGTTGCTTCTAGACTGCTACCAGAGACACTTGGGCCCGGTCAGGGCTCTGGGCATTGGCTGTTCCCTGCCCGATCTGGCGTTTTTGCGCTGGGCGGAGCGGAAAGTCGTGCTTCCCAGCCCAATTGCGGATAGCCTCTGGAAGGAGGCCGTTCACCTCGGTGGGCCAGAGGTTCAGACCCAGTGGCAACTGGCCCGGCTCCCCGGCCCTGAAGGATGGAACGAAGTGGTGTTGACGTGGTTGGAGGAAACTGATCGTGGTGATGAATAAAAGCAGTGGACAGACTGCCGCCGTGGGATGCCTGCTGAGCTTGGTGCTGGGACTGCCCGCCTCTGCCCAGCCGCCTATGAATCTGCTCACCGGGGAGCCGACAGTGGCCCAACTCAAGGCAGATGCAGCCCGCTACCTGCAGATGGGCTTTCACACCCTAGCCATCAATGCCTACCGGGCCGCCCTTGAGCTGGAAGACAAAACCAGGGTTCTTCCCAGCGAGCGGGATCCCGACGTACCTTTTAACCTTGGCCTGATCTACGCCCGTCAGGGCAACCTCCCAGAGGCGCGAGCCGCCTTCCAACGCTCAGTGGAGGTGGATCCCACAAGTTTCAAGGCCCGCTACCAACTGGCTTTGGTGGATCTCAAATTGGGGAACCTCGTGCAAGCCAAAGAGCAGCTCACTCTCCTGGCCCACGCCGCCCGCAGCAACCCCGAAACCTATAGCCACATCCAGTCCCTGCTGGCCCCCTTGGAGCCGGTTCCTCTGCCTGGCCAACAGACTAACAACCCCGCCCCCCCCCTAACTATCGATTCGGAGGGGGACAAATTTGCGCTTGAAGTCGAGAAAAACCAAAAAGTTGCCCCGCCAGAAGCAACTCTAGAAAAGCAGCCAGAAGAAGAGAAACCTCTCTCGGCCTTGCAGCGGCTACGGCGGCGGAAGTTGGACTAGGATCCCTCCCTGTCCAAACCAGCAAGCAATTGGGAATAGATAGCTACGGCTCAGGAAGAAGAGCCGACCATGCCCAGAGGACTGTTGCGAGTGCGGCTCTCCCTAGCGGGTCTGGCACTCAAGGCGGGATTAAAAAGGATTAAAGGAAGAAAGCTGGTATTAAACAGTACTTTTCTAACCTACGGGAGCAGCGGTAGAATCCTTCCGGCAAGGTAGCAAAGACGGGATCCCTTCATGAAAGATTTCTACCGCGAGCTGGAAATAAAGCCCGACGCGACCCTTGAAGAAATTAAAGAGAACTACAGGCGGCTTGCCAAAGAGTATCACCCGGATCGTCTCCCTCCCGGTACACCGGACAAGGCTCGACAATACATTGAAGAAAAATTTAAGTCGATTCAAGAGGCCTACACGATACTCAGTGACCCTGTCAAGCGAAAAGCCTACGACTCTCAAAGGGCTTCCCAGGCTCCGCAGACCAAAGGGAGCGAGTATAGCCCAGGCCTGAAAGCCAAACCCAGCTATAGCACCCAAGACGGCAGCACTTGGCCGTTCGACCCTGACAAGATACAGAAAGCTGCAAAGGAAATAGAGCGTCGCAAGGAAAGTATCGAAGTTAACTACAATCAAAAGATAGAGCAAGTGAAGTCTGAGCTAAGGA
>NZ_JANSJN010000145.1:2496-4284 GCF_047462555.1 Synechococcus sp. B60.1 | reverse complement strand
GGTTACCAAGCCGGTCGTCACCCGTGCCGACGGCAGCCGCAAGGCCAATCTGGATGGGGAGCTGATCGTGGATTTAATGACCCTGTATTCCCGCTACGAGACGGTGCTGCTGCTGAGCGGTGATGGGGATTTCGCGCCAGCCCTCCGGCACATCCGCAGCCAAGGCTGCCGGCTGGAGGTAGCCGCCTACCGGCCCAGCACACACCCGGAGCTGATTCGCCTGGCGGATCGCTTTGTCGATCTCTGTGCCTGGCAAGGGACAGGGATCCCAGTGCCCTTACCGGCAAAACAGACGGAGGCCAGCGGCTGAACCTCTGCGGTTCCGGCCAGTTGCTCCCATAATCAAATCAACAACCAACAGCAGACCATTCCTGACCCATCCCCTCAACTTCCAACCTCGATGGAGAGATACCCATGTCCACCCAGTTGTCGCCGCGGTTTGCCGAGGCCATGCGCTACGCCTACCGCTGGCACGCCGCCCAAACCCGCAAGGGAACAGGGATCCCCTACCTCAGCCACCTGCTGGCGGTGGCGTCCATCGCCCTGGAGCACGGCGCCGACGAAGATGAGGCTATTGCCGCCCTGCTCCACGACAGCCTGGAGGATGGCCCCCGCTACATCAGTGAGCCGCGGGCCCAGATCGAACGGGAGTTGCGGGAGCACTTTGGAGAACGGGTGCTGCAGATCATTCTGGGATGCACAGACACCGACAGCGATAGCTCCCTGGGCGAGCCCAAAGAAAACTGGAAAGAGCGCAAAGTGGCCTATCTCAAGCACTTGGAAAGCGCAGATGCCTCAGTCTTGCTGGTGGCCGCCGCTGACAAACTGCACAACGTCCGCTGCATCCTGCGAGACTTTCACCAACTGGGGGATCAGCTCTGGGAGCGCTTCTCCGGCGGCAAAGAGGGATCCCTGTGGTACTACCGGTCGCTGGCGGAGATCCTGGGGCGACGGCTGCCTTCTAGGCTGGCGGTGGAGCTCCAAGAGCTGGTGGTCGAGTTGCAACGGGCAGCCGGGTCGGAGCCGGCAACCGCTTGACAGAGACGACCAGGGCTGAAGAGAATGCTGAGGGCAGCCTTCTTCTTCGCACTCTTCAGGTCACCTGTCTATGGTTCTCGCTGTTGGCACCATTGCTCCAGGGTTCAACACCACCGACACCCACGGCAACCAAGTTTCTCTGGCTGATTTTACCGGGAAAACCGTTGTCCTTTACTTTTACCCCAAAGACGACACCCCCGGCTGCACCAAAGAGGCCTGTGGATTCCGCGATGCTTACGCCGATTACCAAAGCAAAGACGTGGTGGTGTTGGGGGTGAGCATGGACGACCAGGCCTCTCACCAAAAGTTTGCCGAAAAGTACAACTTGCCTTTTCCTCTACTGGTCGATACCAGTGGGGTGATTGCCCGCGCCTACGATGTGGATGGGGGCGGTTACGCCAAGCGGGTGACCTACGTCATCGACGGCGAGGGCAAAATTGCCAAGGTCTATCAGAACATCAACACCGAAACCCATGCCCGCGATATCTTGGCAGACTTGGGCCTGTAAAATCTCTTCGGTTCTTCTCTGAGATCCCGGCCCTTGCGCATGAACGACGACATTCCGGTTGCGCGTCGCCAGCTATCTGCTGTGGAAAAAGCGCAAGCTTCGTCGGCTACCTTGAGGTTGCGCCTGAGCTTGGGGCTGGTAGTGGTTGGGTTGGTGCTCTTGGCAGGTTGGGGGATAGATCAGTTACCTGGATCCCAGCAAGTAGCGGATCCCCCAGTTCTGGAAGAAGCCAGTCAGCCCCC
>NZ_JANSJN010000145.1:0-2396 GCF_047462555.1 Synechococcus sp. B60.1 | reverse complement strand
GGTTGGGGGATAGATCAGTTACCTGGATCCCAGCAAGTAGCGGATCCCCCAGTTCTGGAAGAAGCCAGTCAGCCCCCTCTGGCGCAGTCAACTGAGCAGGATAGACGGGTCTCTGTGCTGGGGCACTACGCCTATGCAGAAGCTCCACCGGAGAGCTTGCAGGTGGTGGGCCACTACCACGGTCGAGAGGTGCGCCTGCGCCAGGCGGCTGCCGAGAGCTACCTGCGCATGAGCGCAGCAGCCCAAGCCGACGGGATCCGCCTCGTCCCTATCTCTGGGTTTCGCTCGATAGCGGAGCAGGAGTTTTTGTTTTTTCAGGTGGCCCAATCGCGGGCCTTGCGACCGGAAGAACGGGCGGCGCTCAGCGCTCCCCCTGGCTACAGCGAGCATCACACGGGCTATGCCATCGACATTGGCGATGCCCAGTTCCCTCAATGGGATACCCAGGAGGCCTTTGAGACCACCCCTGCCTTCCGCTGGCTGGAGAAGAATGCTGCTCGCTTTGGCTTTGAGCTGTCCTTTCCCCGCGGCAACCCACAGGGGGTGAGTTACGAACCCTGGCACTGGCGCTTTGTGGGCGACCGCCACAGCCTGGAGACCTTCTACAAGCGCTAACAACTCCCCTCTCCCGGAGGGAGAGGGGACGGGGGTGAGGGTCCAAAAAGCGGATGACGCGATTCGAACGCGCGACCGTCTCGTTGGCAACGAGAAGCTCTACCACTGAGCTACATCCGCATGGGACATCTATCATGGCAAGTTTTGCGGTCGTTTGTCAAGCCAGGGATCCCTGTTCCAGAATGAGAGAAGTTTATCTTTCTTTGCAGTTGCGTCAGCCCCTGGCGGGGCTCATTTGAGGGGATCACGATGCGGGTAGCCATTATCGGAGCAGGGTTGGCCGGCTTGGTCACAGGGGTTGATTTGGCGGAAGCGGGGCACCAGGTGCAGATCTACGAGGCGCGGCCCTTTGTGGGCGGCAAGGTGGGCTCCTGGCAGGATGCCGAGGGCAACCACATCGAGATGGGCCTCCATGTTTTTTTCTGCAACTACAGCAACTTGTTTGCCCTGATGAAGAAGGTGGGGGCCTACGAGAACCTGTTGCCTAAGCAGCACATCCACACCTTTGTCAACCGCGGCGGGCACACGGGCAGCCTCGATTTTCGCTTTCCCCTGGGGGCGCCCTTCAACGGCCTCAAGGCCTTCTTCACGACAGAGCAGCTCTCCTGGGCCGATAAACTGCGCAACGCCCTAGCGCTGGGCACCAGCCCTCTGATTCGTGGCCTGCTGGACTACGAAGGGGCAATGCGGCAGATTCGCGCCTTGGATCGGCTGAGCTTTGCCGAGTGGTTCCGCCGCCACGGCGGATCCGAGGCTAGCTTGAAGCGGATGTGGAACCCGATTGCCTATGCCCTGGGCTTCATCGATACGGAGCAGATTTCCGCCCGCTGCATGCTGACCATTTTTCAGATGTTTGCCAGCAAAACAGACGCCTCCAAGCTCAACCTCCTCAAGGGATCCCCGGACAATTACCTTACCCAGCCCATTGTCCGCTACCTGCAAGCCCGCGGCGGTCAGGTTTACACCCGCCGGGGAGTCAGCCGCATCGAAGTCAACGACTCCCCTCCCTACGCGGTAACCGGCTTGGTCTTGGCCAATGGCGAGCGGGTAGAAGCAGATGTGTATGTGTGTGCAACAGCCGTGGAGGGTGCCAAACGGCTGATCCCACAGGTGTGGCGGCAGTGGCCCCAGTTCGACAACCTCTACAAGTTGGAATCCGTACCTGTGGCAACGGTGCAATTGCGCTTCGATGGCTGGGTGACGGAGCTGAAGGGCCGGGCCAAACGCGCCGCCGACCACCCGCAGCCGCTTGGCATCGATAACCTCCTCTACACCGCCGATGCCGATTTCTCCTGCTTTGCTGATCTCGCCCTCACCAGCCCCGCCGATTACTACAAGCCCGGCCAGGGATCCCTGCTGCAATGCGTGCTTACGCCGGGGGATCCCTTCATCTCCATGCCCAACGAGCAGATTGCCCAGCACGTGCTGCACCAAGTGCACGAGCTCTTCCCCTCCTCGCGGCAACTGAACCTGACCTGGTACAGCGTGGTCAAGCTGGCCCACTCCCTCTACCGAGAAGCGCCGGGCATGGATCCCTATCGCCCGCAGCAGAAGACCCCTGTGCCCAACTTCTTCTTTGCCGGCAGCTACACCGCCCAAGACTACATCGACAGCATGGAAGGGGCCACCCTCTCCGGCCATCTGGCCGCCCAGGCCATCCTGGCCGCCTGTCGGGATCCTCAGCCGTCGGCTTAGCGGGCGGTCTATGAAGATTGCAGCAGGTAGAGCACCGTAAAAACGCCAATACCCAGCAAAGCAACAGCGGTGGTCAAGTGGTTATT
>NZ_JANSJN010000144.1:0-4305 GCF_047462555.1 Synechococcus sp. B60.1 | reverse complement strand
GATCCAAAGAATGGGTTGGCATTCCCTTCTCTCCTTCCTCTTAAAAACTGTACCCTATTTTAAATTAACAGGCTGTATCTCTGACGATAATGATAAGCTCTTTGACCGCGTAAACTCCGAGCTACTCCCCGTTCCCTTCCCTCCCACACCCCTGTCTGTCGAGGGCAATCAAATCCTCCGCTGCAATATCCCTGATTCTTGACTATAAGCTAGTCGTTCTCTTTGCATCTCCTCTTCTTGGACTCTCGCACTGCGGTAAGTCTTTCTTTGCTTGCAAGAATGCGCTGATCCAGCGAAACGAGGGTGAGTACAGGCCGGTCAAAGCTTGGCGAAATTGTAGGGAGCGGTGAAATTGTTGTAGCGAATGCGCAGCCGTCCCTGAAAGGCTCGATCCAGCTCCTCCACTTTTTGGGCAAAAACCGGCTCATCTTCCCAGTTGATGAGAAACGAGCTGTTGTAGACCATATTTTCCGTGAGCAGCTCTCCCTCGACGCGGTCGCCGGCCAGAGGGCCGAGGGTGGCTGTGAAGGTTTGGGCAATGTGTTGGCGCCGTTGCTCCAGCAGTTGCTCTAGGGCTTGTCCAATTTCCACCACTGCATCTAGCCCCAAGGGGGTGCCGATCATCGCGTCCCGCCGGGCTTTCAGGGCGGGGTTTTCCTCCAGCCCCAATTGGAGCTCTTGCTGGGGATCCCAGAAGACTTTTACCCCCACCTCCCGTTTGCCCTCTAGGCGCTGCAGCAGGGCCAACAGATCGGCCAGGTGCGGTTTAACCAGATCCTGCTCCACCTGGTCCCAGCCGCTCACCACCAGGCCAAATTGCAACGGCAGCAGGGCGCGGTGTCCCTCGTTCATGACGGTTTCTAGGACGGCTTCGTGGGCCAGCAGATTGGCCCGGCTGGCCAAGTAGCGCTCCTGGCGAGCCTGGGAATAGAGAAAGGCCAAAGATCCCAGCACGTGAACCCCCACCGGCTGCTTATCCAGCCCCACCACATTCAGGTGGCGCGGGCCGGGGGCAGCAACGATCCCGTAAAGGTAGAGGGCGCTATTGGGATTTGCCGTTGCCATGGCTGCGGGCATCTCCGATCAACCAGGTGAGGTTGGACTCTTCCGTATCGATGGCATTGCCATCGGAGGAAATGCAGTAGCGACCCATCACCATCTGGTGGCGCAGCGTCACTCCTGCGGCGATTTGGGTGTAGTTAAAGATGAGACTGCCATCCAGCGTACACCCTTCGTTCAACACACAGCCGTAGCCAATGGCCGTGGGGCCGATGAGCTTTACCCCATCCGCCAGGTAGGTGCTGGCCCCGATGTACACCGGCGGCTCGATGTGGATGCGATCCCAGTTGGCGCGGATATTGATCCCTGTCCAGACGCCAGGCCGAATCTGGATCCCGGGCACCTTGACGCCTTTGATCTCGCCGCGCAGCACCTTCTGTACCGCCAGCCAGTAGTCATGGGTACGGCCAATGTCCACCCACTGGAAGTCGGCCTTGAGGCCGTAGAAGGGGGCGCCGGCTTTCACCAAGGCGGGGAAGAGATCGCTGCCGATGTCATAGGGGCAGCCGGGGGGGATGTAGTCCAGGACTTCTGGCTCGAACACGTAGATGCCGGTGTTGATAGTGTTGCTGAGGGCCTCTTCCTGCCTGGGCTTTTCTTGGAAGGCGGTGACCCGGCCCGTCTCATCAGTTACCACCACTCCGTAGCTGGAGACTTGGCTGGGATCCACCTCTCGCAACACCACCGTGGCCAATGCCTCCTTAGATTTGTGAAAGTTGACCACCTGGGTTAGGTTGAGGTCGATTAGCGCATCGCCGCAGAGCACCACGAAGGTGCTGTCAAAAAAGCCAGAGAAATCCTGGATCTTGCGCATGCCACCGGCGGATCCCAGGGGTTCGGCCACCGGCTGGCCGTTCTCGAAGTGGCCCTCGAAGGAAAAGCCGATGTGTACTCCCCATTGCTGGCCATCGCGAAAGTAGTCTTCGATCTGGTGAGCGAGGTGGCTAGTGTTGATCATGATTTGGTCGAAGCCATGTTCCCGCAGCAGCTCCACCAAGAACTCCATGACCGGCTTGTGCAGAATCGGGATCATCGGCTTGGGCATCATGTAGGTGATGGGCCGTACCCGTGTCCCTTTGCCGGCTGCCAGGATCATGGCTTTCATGCCGTCGTCTCTCCTCCGGGTTCATCGTGTTTTTATCATCCCAGGATCTGCGTTCTGGAAAACATCTGCCGAGTCTACCTCGCCGGCAAGAGGTTAGTTCCCTACAATTGAGGACGCAGGATCCCTGGTATCCACTTTCCTTCTTTAACTAAGTAGCATTCCCACTGCCCTTGTCCTTTTGCCAGAAGGGATCCCTAAGTGCCTATGTTGACAGCCACCAGCCCTCGGCCAGCTCCGAAGCCCAATACCGCGACGATCACCATTGCCCTGGCCAAGGGAGCCTTGTTGGCCGACGCTGTCCGCTGCTTGCAACAGGTGGGGATCGATTTCAGTCGCTTTTTGGATCCCGGCAACCGCCTGCTGCGGATTGAATCGCCCACCCAGCTCAACGGGCAACGCTACGAGGCGCTGCTGGTGCGCAACCACGACGTGCCGGTGTACGTGGAATACGGACAGGCCGAGCTGGGCATCGTCGGCTACGACATCTTGCGAGAGCGCTATGCCGGCAGCGAAGCGCGGGTGGCCCACCTGCTGGACCTGAAGTTCGGCTACTGTCGCATGTCGGTGGCCCTGCCCCAAGATAGTCCCTACACCTCGGCGGCCCAGTTGCCTCCCCATGCCCGCGTCGCTTCCAAGTTTGTCGGCTGCGCCCGCGAGTATTTTGACCGGTTGGATTTGCCGGTGGAAATTATCTCCCTCTACGGCTCGGTGGAACTGGCTCCCCTCACCGGCATGGCCGATGCCATCGTGGACTTGGTGGCCACCGGACGCACCCTGAGGGAAAACGGCCTGGTGGAACGGGACTGCCTTTTCGAGAGCACCGCCCGCCTGATCGCCCATCCCACCAGCTACCGCGTTAACCAACAGCCTATCGGCGAGCTGGTAAACCAGATTCGAGAGCGCTGGCTGGGATCCCTGGTGGCGAGTGGCCCGTTTTGAGGTGGCCGCAAGGCCTTCACAGAAGAGCAGGAGTCGGTAATCCAAGCAGTGGGAAAACGCAGCAGCCTAACAGCTCTGCCTGGCCAAGAAACTTCTGCGAGCCCGGCCAAAGAGGGGATCCCTATTGCGTACAATAGGGGCATTCGGGCTTATTTTCCCCAGCAGCATTGAGATTAAAACAGGTTTTTCGAGGTTGATTATGCGGTACCGTCCACTACTCGCCATCCTGTTGGCGCTCTGTTTGAGCGTCTTCGCCCTGCCGGCGGAGGCGGCTAAGGCCCCCTTAACCTACGACCAGATCCGCAACACCGGCAAGGCGGCCATTTGCCCCTCCGTCTCGGACGAGGCCCGTGGCCGTATCGAGGTGCCCAAGGGGGGATCCGTAAAGTTGACAGATGTCTGCTTCCAGCCGGTGCAAATTGAAATCGAAGAGGAAAAGCGGAACGGCGAAAAAGAGTTTATCAAGGCCAAAAACATTATGATCTCGGCATCCACGCTGGGGCCGATTAAGGCCGAAGTCACCCCCAAAGACGGCGGGTTGGAGCTCAAAGTGGTGGACGGGATCACTTTTCAGCCGACCACCGGTCAGTTACCCCGCGGCGAGCGGGTGCCGTTTTTGTTTAGCGTGAAAGACTTGGTGGCCACAGCTCAGGGCTCCGCCATCGACCCCTCGACCGACTTTGAAGGGGAGTTCTTGGTGCCCGGCTACCACAGCAGCACCTTCCTCGACGCGCGCGGGCGCGGCTCCAACGCCGGCTACGACACAGCCGTAGGGCTGCAGGCGGCCAAGGACGACTTCGCCACCAACCGCAAGGTGGACGAGGTTTCCCAGGGGACAATGTCGCTGCGCATCGCCCGCGTGGATCCCAGCACGGGTGAGATGGGCGGCTCCTTCGTCAGCATTCAGCAGTCCAGCACCGAGCAAGGGGCACTGGAACCTCACACCGTCCGTGTCCAGGGCTTGTTTTACGCCCGCCTGGCGCAGGAGTCTTGAAGAGAGCCAATTTGGGGCTTGAGAGGGGCAGGGATCTGCTCGATTCCTGCCCATTCTTGTGGATACTCTGTCTGTCTCGGTTTGTCCGTTGGAGAAGAGGGCAGCGATGGCGGGATCCCACAGCGTTTGTTATGAACTACCCCACCGCGTAGGCGGGTGGGGTTTCCTCACCCGCTTGGCAGCAGAGCTTTTGTCTCTTCTTCTGCCC
>NZ_JANSJN010000143.1:0-4355 GCF_047462555.1 Synechococcus sp. B60.1 | reverse complement strand
AAGGTGAGGGATCACTACTCCCGCTTGAGAGCGGTTCTCCAACGCAAGGCCAGTCAGGGCCCACGCAGCACTCGGCGTCGATGTCGGGAGCTGCTGCAACGGCTGTCTGGTCGGGAGAGACGCTTTCAAACTTGGCTGAACCACTGCATCTCTAAAACCCTTGTTGCTCGAGCACTGGCCACCCACAGCTTTATTGCCTTGGAAGACTTGACTGGGATTAGGGAGCGTGTCAACCAACAGCGGCGCAGCAAGAGAGAGCGGCGCCGGGCCAATAGTGAGGCCTACGGCCCGCTAGCGCGAGGGGCGTTCTACCCGTTGCGGCAGTTTGTGCACTACAAGGCCGCCAGAGCAGGGATCCAGGTTGTGGTGGTGCCGCCTGCCTACAGCTCGCAGACCTGCCACCGGTGTTTGTGTCTTGGGCAGCGGGAAGGGAAGCGTTTTCGCTGTGTCAACCCGGCTTGTGGCTGGGAAGGGGATGCAGATTTGAACGGTGCCAACGTCATTACGCTTTTGGGGGTCGCTGTAAACCGGCCTGGAGATTCGTGGTTGGCTTGCCAACTGCAGGGCTACCCTTCGCGTCAGCGGCGCGTAGCGCTTAAGCCCGCTCCGTACCGCTTAGCGGTCGGAGCCGGGTAGTTTACCGAGCTCACGGAGCGCCTTGAAAGTCTCCAGTCTTTTGCTCGCCTCTGTCGGGAGCTTAACCAGGCGGATCCCTACCAATTGATCCCTTCTGAACCCCAAAGTCTCTATCTACTGGCTGCTGAGTGAGACGCTTACAGAGCTTAGCCCACCTCGCGGGCGGCCCGCACCAGCAGTCCCGCCATAATTAGTCCAGAGAGAATTGAGCTGCCGCCGTAGCTAAACAGCGGCAAGGGTACCCCTGTAGTTGGCAACAGGCCGGTGACCACACTGACATTCAGCAGTGCCTGCCCCACCAAAAACATCAAACAGCCACAGGCCACCAGCCGCGTGGGCAGGTCGAGACAGCGCCGCATGACCCGCAGGCTTACCCAGGTGTAGGCGCTCAATAGCCCCAGGAAGAAGAGGGATCCCACCAGGCCAAACTCTTCCGCATACACCGCAAAGATGAAGTCTGTGTACTGGATGGGCAGGTAGAATAGCTTTTGCTGCGAAAGGCCGTAGCCTTTGCCCCACCAGCCCCCTGAGCCAATGGCCAAAAGGCTTTGCACCAACTGATAGCCGTCGCCCCGCGCATTCCCCCAGGGATCCAAAAAGGCAAGGATGCGCCGCCGCTGGTAGTCTTTGCTGAGAATGCTCACCACAGCCGCCAGGATCCCCAGTCCCGCTGTAGCCAAGAGGGTAAAAACGGGGATCCCGGCAGTCCAGGCCATGACCCAGAGGGTAAGGCCGCAGATGGCGGTGGTGCCCAAGTTGGGCTGGAGGAGGATCCCTAGCAGCGCCAAAGCAAAGAGCCCAACCCAGACGCCGCGAAACCAGGCGGGGTGGTAAAACCAACGGCCCAACACCCAGGCCCCCTGCAGCACCAACAGAGGCTTGAGCAATTCCGAAGGCTGGATGACCACCGGGATCACCTTCAAATCCAGCCAGCGGCTGGCTTCTAGGCGAGAAACCCCCAGCCCCGGCACCTGGGTAGCCCAAACCAAGCCAATGCCCAGCAGACAGAGGATCCCGGCCCAGGGGAACCAGCGCCGCAAAGGGATGCGCACCAGAAGTGCGAAGCAGGCCAGCCCCAGCCCTGCCCAGAGCAACTGGCGCTTAAAGAAATAGAGGCCATCGCCAGTAGTCTGCTGCGCCACCGGGTAGGAGGCCGAAAACAGCATCATCAAGCCCACCGCCAGCCAAACCAGCGTCAGCCAGCGCAGCCAGCGCGCTTCAGCGTTCCAGGGATCCCACAAGGGCTTGGCAACAGGCGCGGAAGTGGTGGCCACGGTGCTCGAAGCTGGGGTACTGGTCAAAGCTGGCACAAGCGGGCGACAGCAAAACGGTAATGGGCTGAGCGGGATCCGCCAGGGCTTGCGCTAGGGAGCAAGCGGCTGCAAAGGCCCTTTCCACCGCTACCTCTAGGGTTGGCAGGATCTCGACGTCAGTATAGCGGATTGCCTGGAGAGCCTGGGCCAGGGCAGGAGCAGCCTCCCCAATGAGCAACACGCGGGCCACCTTAGCCTGAATAAGCCGCAGCCAGGCCGAGGGATCCCCCTGTTTGGCCCTTCCACCGGCAATGAGGATGATGGGCGGGGAGAGGGCGTTGAGGGCCACCCAGCCGGCCTCGTAGTTGGTGGCTTTGCTGTCGTTGACAAAGCGGATGGGGGTGGATCCCACCTGGATTTGGGCTACCCGCTCCAGGCGATGGGGCATGCCGGCAAAAGAGCGGATGGCTCCCTGAATGGCAGTGTTAGGGATCCCGGCCAGATGAGCAGCCGCTGCCGCCAAGAGCAAGTTCTGCAAGTTGTGAGGACCAGGGCAGCGCTCGGCAAAATCCTCCAGCTCCGCCACCGCTTCCCCCTGGATGTAAAGGGTGCTCCCCCGCAGGAAGACATCCGCTTGCGGATCTTGCAGGGAAACCCAGTAGGTGTTTTCCCAATCTCGCCGCCGGTGAAAGAGGTAGGGATCCTCGCCGTTGACCACCCGCCACTGGGCCCGCTCCAGCAGCCGCGCCTTAAAGCCAGCGTAGCGCTCCAGGGTGCCATGCCGCTCTAGGTGATCGGGGGTGAAGGTGGTCCATACCCCAATGCGGGGTGGGCTGCTAGGGGAGCTCTGCATCAGGCGGCTGCTGGCCTCCAGTTGGTAGCTGCTTAGCTCTGCCACGATCCAATCCGGCTGCCGCTGCCCTTGCCAGGTCTCCAGCGCCACCTGAGACAGAGGTAAGCCAATGTTGCCGCAGGGGATCCCTTCTAGCCCTGCCGCTTTGAACATCTCCGCCACCAGGGCCGTGGTGGTGCTTTTGCCGTTGGTGCCCGTGATCCCTACCCAAGGCAGATGCTCAAGGAACTGCCAGGCCAGCTCTGCCTCTCCCACCACCTCAATCCCTTGCCGACGCGCCTCTTGCAGCAAGGGGTGATCCCAGGCAATGCCCGGGCTGACCACCACCTGCTCCACTCCCGGCAGCAGTTGAAAAGGCTGGCCCAAGTGGACAGGGATCCCTTCTTGTTCCAGCTCTGCCTGCCGTTGCCGCAAGAGCTCCGAATCCTGCTCGTCCCAGACCCACACCTCTTTTCCTTGGGCTCGCAGCAGCCGTGCAGCCGACCAACCTGCGATCCCCAGTCCCAAAACCTGATGGCCCACGTCTATGCCCCTTGGAACTTTGGCTTGCAGATGCATCTTACGGCTCTGGCCGCCCTCTAGAGCGCAGCGCGGGGCCTAGGGATTGGGGCGACAGAGAAAGGAGAGCACCTCGCCCATGAGATGGTTTATGGCTTGGTACTTCTCAGGGGGAGCTGAGAGAATTTCTACTTCCGACTGCACATAGGTAGATGGCAATAACTCGTCGCCGCAGTGGGAGACAAGCCCTTGCACCAATTCCGGCGTGGTTTCCAAGTGAAACTGGAGGCCAATCACTGAACGCCCAAGCTGAAAGGCCTGGTTCTCACAGCCTTCGCTTTTGGCAAGGTGAAGTGCACCAGGGGGCAGCTCGAAGGTTTCCCCGTGCCAGTGAAAAACCTCAATCGAGGGCGGAAAAGGAAAGGCCAGCTCGTTCGCTGGTTGGATCCCTTGCACCGGCCACCAGCCTATTTCCTTAACACGATTTGGAAACACTCGGCTACCCATTGCGCTGGCAATCAGTTGCGCCCCCAGACAGATGCCCAAAATGGACTTGCCGGCCTCGATGGCATTGCGGATAAACTCCTTCTCCTGCACCAGCCAAGGGAACGCGCTTTCGTCATTGGCACTCATGGGGCCACCCATGACGATGAGCATGTCAAATTCATCCAGGCTCGGCAATCTTGTCGATTCAAAGAACTTTGTGCCCGTTACAGGGTACCCCTTGGCTTTGAGCCAGGACTCTATGTAGCCGAGACCTTCAAACGCCACGTGTTGTAAGTAATGGGCCCGCATGCTGATTTCAATGACTAATACCTCAGCATAGCATAGCTTCTGTAACTTCCTTGCTGGCAGTGTTTCCGGGACTGTAGCATTTCTAAGATATTCATGACAGGTTATAATACAGCCTATTAATTTAAAATAGGGTACAGAAGAGAAGGGGATGCCAACCCATTCTTTGGATTTACGGCAGAGAGTTGTGGCAGCTTATCAGGCAGGTCAGACCTCTATCCGCCAGGTAGCCGAACGGTTCATGGCGACCAAAAGAACAGTACACCGCTGGGTGCGACAAAAAGCAAGGATGTGATTGCCCCCGACCAGACAGGGGTGTGGGA
>NZ_JANSJN010000142.1:2796-4405 GCF_047462555.1 Synechococcus sp. B60.1 | reverse complement strand
CAGGTGTTTGCCCAGGGAGGCGGATGGCAATACCTGTACCAGCCCGCCTTCGGCTACCTGCTGGGCTTCCTGCCCGCGGCCTGGGCCTGCGGGACAATGGCCTTTCGACACACGGATCCTCACTTGCCGACCGCTTCCTTTCCCCCTCGCCGCAACCCCTACGTGCTGCCCAGCATCTCTGCGCCAGTGCGCCTGCAGGACTTGGGATCTGCCAGCTTGGCAGCTCTGGCCTTGGTTCACCTGACCGGAATTGTCTATCTTTTGGCCACCCAACCTTGGGATGGGGAGTTGCTGAGATTGATTGGCCTCTACTCAGGCTACACCTTGCCGGGGCAGCTCATCGTAGCCGGCTTTGTTGCTGTCATGGCCTTGATCCTGCGGCGCTTGCTGTTGTTTTAGCGCAAGAGATTCTCTATCTTTGCGCGATTGCGCATCTGCTCTAGGGCTGGAGCAGCAAAGATTAGCCTAGAGGCAAACTTGCCCCCGCGAGGGGACAAGAGGTTTCCAAGTTTCTGCAAAGTTTTGTGAGGAGAGACAAGAATGCGACGCGCTGTGCTAACTCTCTTGGCAACGGGCTTTCTAGCCACCCCTCTGACCGCCTGCGGCAACAGCGGCAGCTCTGGCGGATCGATTATCGTTCCACCCCAAAGCCCAACCGTTGCCTTTATCAATCCGCCTACCTCTGTGCGCATAGGCACCTCCACACCGGCTTTCACGGTGCAGGTGAGTGTGCCCGGCGGCGCCCGCTCAACCCAGTTTGTGGAACTGGAAACCTTTAACCCGCTTGGCACGCGCGTCCAAAGAGAAGTCTTTAACCCGCAGCAGGTTGGCTGCAGCCCAGGTGCCACTTTCTGTAGCTTCAACACCGACTTCCGGGTTGCTCCTGGCGATCCTGCCGGCGTTTGGCAGTTCCGCATCACCGCTTTCGATCAGCAGAACCGCTCTGGATCCCAGACTCTTCTGATTACAGTCTTTCAATAGGCAAGCTAAGTCGCTGCTTTGGGTTGAGAGCCAAGCGAAAGCAGAGGGTGCATCAAGCACCCCCTTAAGGCGTTAGCCATGCTCACCAGGAACGCCCAAGCGCGGGATCCCTCATTCCATGTCCCGACGGTTGGGGTTGCGGGCAGGGTCGTTGCTCAAGAAACCAAAGACAAACAGTCCCACAAAAAAGATTACCACCGCGTAAACAGAGATTTTCAGTAACAGCATAGTTTCAGCAACCCGTTTCCAAGTGGATGAAGCGAACAAGCCACAAGGCAATGGTAGAGCAAAGACAGACTGCCACAGAGACGGGATCCCGTCAAACCTGAGGCTCAGCAAAAGTTCTTCACAAGATCATACCCCCCAGCAGCTCGTTATTCCTGCCCTTGGCCGCGATTGGTCCCGAAAACGCCTCGGACACTTGCCGGAAAAGGGCCGCAAAGCTCGGCCAGATAAGGATCCCTGGCAAGGGGCAAAATTGTTAAGAAATGTTTTGAAGCGAAAAGCAACATCGCGCTCCCTTAGCGACAGGGGTGTAACGCGGGCCAGATTTACAGCCGAGCTGGCGGGCAGTGGGCAGCGCTGCCTTGACCAAGCCCATTGGCCAGAACTGCCGGTTCTGGCGCTC
>NZ_JANSJN010000142.1:0-2696 GCF_047462555.1 Synechococcus sp. B60.1 | reverse complement strand
GTGGAGGAGGCGGCCAACTTGGGGATCCCGGCTGTGGCCCTCTTCCCGGTGGTGCCCGAAGAAAAGAAAGACCCCACGGGGCGGGAGTCCTTTAACCCAGAAGGGTTGATCCAGCGGGCGGTGCGGCGGATCAAGCAGGAGATCCCCGAAATCCTGGTGGTGACGGACGTAGCCTTGGATCCTTACAACAGTGACGGCCACGATGGCATTGTGCGGGATGGGGTGATCCTCAACGACGAGACGGTGGAGGTGTTGGTCAAGCAGGCCCTCTCCCAAGCAGAGGCGGGAACCGACGTTGTTGCCCCCTCTGATATGATGGACGGTCGCGTTGGCGCCATTCGCGAAGCCCTAGATGAGCAGGGCTATACCGACGTGGCCATCCTGGCCTACTCCGCCAAGTATGCCTCTGCCTTCTACGGCCCCTTCCGCGATGCCCTGGGATCTGCGCCCAAGTGGGGGGACAAGAAAACCTATCAGATGGATCCCGCCAACGCCCGCGAGGCCCTCAGGGAGGTGGAGCTGGACGAGGCCGAAGGGGCCGATATGGTGATGGTGAAGCCGGCCTTGGCCTACCTGGACATCATCTATCGGGTCAAGGAAGCGACGGATCTGCCCGTGGCCGCCTACAACGTGAGCGGCGAATACGCCATGATTAAGGCTGCCGAGCAAAAGGGCTGGATCGACGGCAAGAAAGTGATGATGGAATCGCTCTTGGCTATGAAGCGAGCCGGCGCTGACATGATCCTCACCTACTTTGCCAAAGAGGTGGCCTTGCTCTTGAAGCAGTCCTACTAGCTAGGTCAGCTACGGTCTCCCAAGCGGCTGGGGAGATTGTCCGATCCAGGCAGGGGAAACATTCTTCTCCTCGTCGGCCACCAGGCTACTGGGATCCACCAGGCGCACCTGGATTTGATCGGGCGGCACGCGGTTGAGACGTTCTTTGATCAGAGCCTGTCGTTGAAGGGGATCCATGCCGCGATCCACTTCTTCCTGCAGCCGAGAAAGCCGGGTTGAGAGAATTTCGATGTGATGCTCCAAAACCTGCAGGCGGTGGTGCTGGGCCAACTGTACTGGCAAGAGACGATACAGGCCGCCGAGGGCAGCCGCGGTAAAGAGGAAGTTTACCCCGATGCGACAGACCACTTCCCAGGTTTGCGGCTCTGGCACCGGTCGTTTCCGCAGATAGGACAAGCTTCTGGAGCGAGAAGCTCGAACGGGGATCGTTGGCTGGCTGGCAACCAGCGCTCCTTGCCTCCCTGCTCGGACTAGGGATCCCTGGGAGCGACTGGAAAGGGGCAGCCCAGGCCCAGCAACCTGCTCCACCTGTAGAGGCAAGGGGCGAGCCGGAGTGCGGGAAGAAGACTTGGGTGCCACGGGTAAAGGGAAGAAGGTAAGGGGATAAGGAACCGCTGCTGCTGCCAGGAAGCGCAGCTAGGGCTTATTGAAGCCGATTTTCCCAGGTATGTCAGGGGCTGGCCCCAGACTTTTTTCTTTTCCGTCTTTTCAGCGCCAACTCGGCATGGCCTGGGCTGGTTTTGCAATTCCCGCAAGACGACCACGGCCAAGACTGCAGACGCGCTAGGCTAGAGGTTCAAGGGGGGAATGCTCTGCACAGATCCCAGGGAGTTGGAGAAGGAAAGTCCTATGCGCATTGCCATCACGGGCGGGAGTGGTTTTATCGGGCGCCGCCTGGTGGCCCGCCTGCTGGAGCGGGGAGATGAGGTGTTGGTCTTGAGCCGCCGCCCTGAGCAGGCCCGCCGCGTTCTGGGAGCATCCCCCAACCTTAAGCTGCTGGGGTACGATCCCTACCAACCGCAAGCCTGGGCCTCAGCTCTGGAAGGGTACGAGGCCGTTGTCAACCTGGCCGGGGAGCCCCTGGCCTCTTCCCGCTGGACAGAAGCCAAGAAAAGAGAAATCCGCCGCAGCCGCGTGGAAACCACCCAGGCTCTCGTCCAGGCTCTTGCCTCCCTCGACCCAAAGCCCCAGGTGCTGATCAACAGCTCGGCAGTGGGTTACTACGGCTCCCGACCCGAAGGGGATCCCCTAACGGAGGCGGCTCCGCCAGGCCAGGGCTTTTTGGCAGAAGTCTGTCAAGCCTGGGAAGCCGCCGCCCGCCCGGCGGAGGAGCTGGGGATCCGCCTGGCCATCCTGCGCACGGGGATTGTCCTGGGGCCCGCTGGGGGAGCCCTGGCCCAAATGCTTGCCCCCTTTCAGTTTTTCCTCGGCGGCCCCCTTGGCTCTGGCAAGCAGTGGGTCTCCTGGATCCACCGCGACGACTGGGTAAGCCTGGTCTGCTTCCTACTGCAGCAGGGATCCGGCGTCTTCAACGCCACTGCCCCCAACCCTGTGCAGATGGAAGAGTTCTGCCGCACTTTGGGACAAGTTTTGGCCCGCCCCTCGTGGCTGCCGGTGCCGGCGCTGGCCCTAGAACTGCTGCTGGGCGAAGCGGCTCAGGTGGTTCTGACGGGGCAGAGGGTGATCCCTCAGGCCGCGCTGCAGCTGGGTTTCACCTTCCAATATCCCCACTTAAAAGAAGCCTTGCAGCAAATCCTCATTCCCCAGGCCAACCGCTAGGCGCAGCTCTCTGGCAAAAAGCGAGAGGCAAGCCCTCACCGCCCCTTCCAAAGATCTGGGGAAGACTCTCTGGATCCCAGCCCTAGAAAGCCTCTTGGAGACAGTAGCCATCCCTAGGGTGA
>NZ_JANSJN010000141.1:0-4540 GCF_047462555.1 Synechococcus sp. B60.1 | reverse complement strand
TCAGCAGTTGCGTTCATGAGAGATCTCCCCACCCTGACCTCTACACGCCAATTCTATCGTAGATTCTGTAGCAATAGGTACGATTCAAAACCTTGGCAATCGCCCTGGTCGGTAAAGAGGGGGTCAAGGTTATTGCGGTACTAAAAGCGCAGGTCAGAGGGAATTTGTTGCAAGTAAGTTTCAATTCACAACTTTTTCTTAATAAGTGGTTTCGATCTTGAGGATCTGACTTACTTTGTTACCTGTAGAGCGTTCCTCGTCGAAAACCTATGAGCCTTGTTGCCCAAGTCATCGCGCAGTCGGATGCGGCCGATCGCTTCCTCAGCAGTGCCGAGATCGCCAAGCTAGAAGACTTCTTCAGCAAAGGTCAAGTGCGTATCCGAGCCGCCCAAAAGTTAGCAGAGAACGAGCAAAAAATTGTCCAAGAAGGCAGCAAACGTTTTTGGGCCAAATGCCCTAACACCCCCAGCAACAAGGGCAACCCCCAAAAAACTGCCCTCTGCCAGCGAGATCAAGGTTGGTACATCCGCCTAATTAGCTATTGCATCTTGGCAGGCAACGATAAGCCGCTGGAGGACATTGGCCTGAACGGTATGCGAGAAATGTACATGTCTTTGGGCGTGCCGCTGCCAAACCTGCGGGTGGCGATGAGCTGCCTGAAAGACGTAGCCGCCGGTATTCTTTCTCCGGAAGAGATGGCTTTAGCTGCTCCCTACTTCGACAGACTCATTCGCGCTTTTTGAATAGGTAAGTTGGTTCGCCGCGCTTCTGACCAGTTCTAAGTTTTACTGGAGAGCCGGTGTGTGCCACTTTTGGATAGTGAGTTTGAGGTCTAGGTTCGTTTTACAGGCTTGACCTGCGGGCTCTGAGGTGTCTTAGGTTGCAATGGAGTCCTCGGGGGCAATGCCTGGGCAAAAGATGGTCAGGAAATGCCCAATTGCTTCGAAAAACCAGTTCCTAGATAATTCCTGGAGGAAAAGCCATGAAAGACACCATCACTTCTCTGATCAATCCTGCTGACGAGAAAGGCTCCTACTTAGATGCCGCAGCCCTGGAGCAATTAAGTCGCTATTTCCAAAGTGGCAGCATGCGCGTCAAAGCAGCCAAGATTATCAGCTCCAGCGCTAGCAGCATTATCAGCAAGACCGTTGCTAAGAGCTTGCTCTACGGGGATATTACCCTGCCGGGGGGCAATATGTATCCCACCCGGCGCTACGCAGCCTGCCTGCGGGATCTAACCTATTTTCTGCGCTATGCCACCTATGCCATGCTGGCCGCCGATCCTTCCATCCTAGATGAGCGGGTATTGAGAGGTCTGAAAGAGACTTACATCACTCTGGGAGTCCCCATCGATCGCGTCATTCAAGCCCTCAATGCAATGAAGGAGGTGCTAGCAGAAAGTCTGGACCCAGAGGCAAGTCAAGAAATGGCTGCCTATCTTGACCACATCATTGCCGGTCTGAGCTAAACGCGCCTGGACTTACTGAGGAACTACCTATGAATGCCAAGAGGATGCACCCATCCGCTTACCCCTGGTGGTCAGGTAACGCTCGATTGATCGACCTCTCCAATACCTTTATCGTGGCGCATGTGGCCCACGCAGCCTTGATCATGGCTTGGGCGGGCGGCTTCACCTTGTTTGAGCTGGCCAAGTTCTCGCCAGATTTGCCAATGTACGAGCAGGGGTTGATTTTGCTGCCCCACTTGGCCACACTGGGATGGGGGGTCGGCCCCGGTGGCCAGATCGTCAATACTCTCCCCTATGTGGCCATTGCCTCGATTCACCTGGTGGCTGCCGGCGTGTTGGCTTGGGGTGCCTACTTCCACCAAACCCAACTTTCCCCCCGCCTAGATATGGAGTTCGGCAAGGCTGCCAAGTTTCACTTTGCCTGGGATGATGCCAAAACACTGGGGATAATTTTGGGGCACCACCTACTCATCTTGGGCCTGGGATCCCTGCTGCTGGTGGCCAAGGCGATGCTGCTTGGAGGGCTGTACGACGCCACCACTGCTCAGGTGCGCCTGGTCAGGTCCCCAACTTTGGATTTTGCCACTCTTTGGAACTACCGCACCCATCTGTTCGATGTCGATAATTTGGAAGACTTGGTGGGAGGCCACATTTATGTGGCAGCTCTTCTCTTGCTGGGAGGGGTTTGGCACATCCTGGTTCCACCCTTTGAGTGGGTTAAAGCTCGCTTTCTCTTTTCAGCAGACGGGATCCTCTCCTACTCTCTGTTTGGTGTTGCCTTAGCCGGATTTACAGCCTCTTACTATTGTGGGTTTAACTCACTGGCCTATCCGGTGGAGTTTTATGGGCCAACTCTGCAGCTAAAGTCGGCCCTCACCCCCTACTACTTCGATCCCAACCAAGCGGGGGCCTGGAACTACTCCTCAAGGGTCTGGCTGGCCAACGCTCACTTCTACTTGGCCTTCTTCTTCCTCCAGGGATCCCTGTGGCATTTTCAGCGGGCTATGGGCTTTGATATTGGCAAGGTACTGCAGTCCTGGCAGCAGGCCCGGCAGGAAATGACTTCTGAAGCTGTGTATCAGGTTCAATTTCAGTGTCAACCTCAGCCAAATCCTGCGCTTTGCTATGAGCCTCCCTTCGCCGATCCTGAGCCCCTCTCAGTATCGTTGGAGAATGTCTATTTGTATCAACCGCAGCAAGGGTTTGGCTCAGGGTCGTCATCCCTAGTAAACGGTATCCGAAAAACTCTTTATCAGGTCAATTACACCCCTAGAAGATGGATCTTCTATGAGCCCGCAAAGGTAGAGAATTTCTTTCAGCCTCCTGATCTGAAGATGAACTATGGGCCGCGCAAACCGGAGATCGATGTCTCAAGGTTCTCCCAACCCGTGCCCAGCATCTTTTATGAGCCGGGCAAGGCCTAGATTTAAGCTCTAACCTAACACGGTTTAAGCTCCGGGAGAGGCGATTGCTTTTCCTGAGAGCTTTCTGTTTTGCTAGGGTTCTAAGTACAGCCTGTTAGTTTAGAACAGGGTACAGTTTCAAAAGGAAGGAGAGAAGGGGATGCCAACCCATTCTTTGGATTTACGGCAGAGAGTTGTAACAGCTTATCAGGCAGGTCAGATCTCCATCTGCCAGGTATCCGAACGGTTCATGGTAACCAAAAGAACAGTACACCGCTGGGTGCGACAGTACCAACAAACTCAGGATTTAACCCCCAAGTAAAGTTAGGTACGAAGCAAGTGGGTATTTTGGAACAACATTGACAGGAAGTGATGGCAACTATGGCAGAACACCCAAACTTCTACCTGTGGCGGTATCAAGAACTGTTGCGGGAATGCTTAGCAATTGACGCGAGTACCGTCACGATACACAATTGCTTGAAAAAGCAAGGAATGACTCTAACAAAAGACTTACCGCAGTGGGAGAGTGCAAGAAGAGGAGGTGCACAGAGAACGGCTAGCTTATAGTCAAGAAGTCAGAGATATTCCAGCAGAAGATTTGATTACCCTTGACCAGACAGGGGTGTGGGAGGGAATGGAACGGGGAGTAGCTCGGAGTTTACGCGGTCAAAGAGCCTATCATTATCGTCAGAGATATAAGGGGGAAAGCATACTGTTATTGGAGCTATTTCCTTGAGAGGGTTAGTTGGCTATTGCCTCATTAAGGGTAGGATGAGGAAAGGGGATTTTTTAGAGTTTTTGAGAAGCGATTTATGTCTGAAGCTAGAGGCGAGGAAGGTTGTGATGATGGACAACTTAAATATCGATAAGAGTCGGGAAGTTGAGGAATTGATTAGGGGGACAGGAGCGCGAATCCTATACCTGCCTGTGTATTCACCGGAATTGAATCCTATTGAGATGATGTGGTCGGTGTTGAAGCATTTTATTCGGCAGCTTTCCAGAGTTGGAAAGTATAGCGTGGAGCAGATAGTGCAGACTTGTTTACTCCTGATCAATCCATCCTGCTTCCGAAGTTGGTTTGCTAAGTGTTGCTACTGTACCCCTTGATTCTTTAACAGGCTGTAGTCAGAACTTGGGGCAGACTGGTACTGTATATTAGGCGCTACCCCTCCCCACCGCGGTGGGGGATCCCGTGCATTCAGATGAAGATAGATTGGAGCGTTAGGTGAAGCAGGGATAGGCCGTGGCGAGAGCTGCCATCACTGTCGATGTTGGTGGCCTGACCAATCGCCTACCCCGGCATCCAGGCGTAGGCTCAAGATAGCCGTCAGTTGGGATATTTATTCTTGCGCAGCCAGGCTGCGTGCCGACCACGGCAAAGCAAGCTCTTTAGCAATCTCGAGTGGGATCCCGGCAGTTCCAGAGATGGATATCGAACAGGGATCCTCTCTTGTGGCTGGGGCAGAAACCATCTGGCTTGGCATAGGCTAGATCAGGTGGCTGCTGCGAGCTTTCCAGTCCAGCTTCTGATCCAGAAGAAACTCCAAGTGAGGCAGATAGGCTTTACAGCTATGCTCTCCTGAACCGATTAGGTGAGTGGCATTGAGGTTTTCAATTCTGGGGTGAAACTCTCTAATTGGCTTGATCCCACAGGGGCTGCGGTTGAGGG
>NZ_JANSJN010000140.1:0-4551 GCF_047462555.1 Synechococcus sp. B60.1 | reverse complement strand
TCTTGGGATTTTGTTCCTCAGAAGCTTGCCCGAAGCCTTTTCGACTTTAAGGGGGCTCTGGGGATTCTGTAGGTTAAAGTGTCTGAAAGTGTACGGCGAAATTTTTTGGGATTTTTCTGGAGGTTGACCGCCACACCGAGCACTATGTGGATTTGGCACTGCAACACGCCCGTCGTTTCGCCAGATGGCCGGGCCCTGCTGCTCCGGCCTAAGCCTACCCTTCAGCAGCGGGGATCCCTTTTTGAGGGCCGCGTGGGTCACCCCGCTGGGATGGATGTAGGGCGCAGCCCCTCTCCCTAATCCACGAGGGTGGCACAAGGAGGCAACGGCAAGGGGTATAGCTGACTCAAAGCCCAGTCGGCTACCTAGAGAGAGCAGCGCTAAGGATCCGCTACTTCAAAAGCCCACAACCCCCGCTCAGCCGGGATCCGATGCAACTGTCCCTGGGGAAAGCGCTGCTGCAGCGCTGCCCCTTGCTGATTCCATACCTCCTCGTTCAGGAACAGGGTAAATGGCGGCTGGAGATCTTGGGTGGGCAACGCCTCAGGGGAAAAGATCTGCACCTCCTGTCCCGACCCGGCAAAAAACTGGATCCAACTCTGCCAATAGATGGGCTCTCCCCAGCTGAAATAGGGGTAGGCGGCGCTGGCAGCCAAGTAGAAGCGGTAGTCGTGATCCCCTTGTCGGGCCGCCACGTAGCGCCCGGTGGCTCCCACATCGTTGCCCTGGGTCCAGCCCTTGTGGACAAAATCTCCAAAAATCGCCAAGTTCCATCCGCCAATCAACAGCATCGCCCCCGCCATCGCCACTGCCGGCAGCCACTTCCTCCCTGGGGATCCCCAACGCTCCAGGAGACCGGCCAGCGCCTGGATCCCTTCCAGAGTTAGGTAGGCTACAAAGGGCAGGATTACCAGCAGGCGGGTGTAGTTGGGGGCTTTGGTGATGGCCAAGCTAAAGAGCAGGTAAAGAAACAGGAAACTGCCCATACAAAGCCAGTCGTGGGGCTGGCTACGCCCCTTGCAGAGGCGGTAGAGGCCAGATCCCAGCCCCAGCCAGATCAAAACCCCCGTCAGCGGATCCACAAAGGCATGGCCGTAGTTGGGGTAGATGTAGCCCCGGTCGTGCTGGCTGGGATCGTTGAACATGCTTAGGCCATTGCGGATGTTGCGCCACACCGCCTCTGCCGGCGTAGCCGCATTGACCCACCTCTGCTGCAGCGCCCGCCCTTCCGGGAAAAAGAGAAATTGCTGGCGGGCATACTCGGCGCTTTCTGGGGGGGCGGTGGCAGTAGCCACCAGGATGGGCGCAGCCACCAGGAAAAACCCCAGCGCCGCCGGCACGGTTAGCTTGGCCAAAGTCCAGAAGGGGTTGACCTGGTTATCCCCTCCTTGCAGCTCCTCCCGGCCCAGGAGCAGGTAGAGGCCGCCAAACAGCAACCCCAACAGGATCACCACCCGCCCCGGCAGATAGCCGTAGAGGGAGAAGGCCGCTGCCCCTCCCCCCAAATACAAAAGCAGGGGATTTTTTTCCCGCACGCCCTTTAAGAGCAAGGCTAGCGCTGCACACTCCACCAGCACAATCAGATTCTCCCGCATCGCCATGCGGCTGATGCCTAACAAGGCGTGGTTGGATCCCAGGAGGGCCGCTCCTGCCAAGGCCAGCCGGGGGTTCCAGAACGACCGAAAAAACCCATAGGCCACCAGAATGGTGACAACCCCGAAGGCGGCATGCACGGTGCGCACATTCACCAGCGTGACTCCCCCCATCAGCCGCGTCAGGCCGCCAAAGAGGCTGAACAGGAAGCGGGGGAAATAGAAACACTCCGGCATCAGCCCAAAGATATCGGGGTAGCGCACCCCTGAGGCCCGCCGTGCCATGGAGGTGATGACAATCTCGTCGGTGTTGATTTGAAAAGGGATGTTGGCCAGGTCGTAGAGGTAGATGGGGGCAAAAACCAGCGCCAGCAGCCCCAGGTGCAGCAGCTCCTGACGCCAGCGCAGCCGCGTCGGATCCCAAGGGAGCTGAGCCGGAGGAAACTGGGCCACATACAGCCCCACCAGCAGGATGCTTAGCAGCCAGATACCCATCTGCAGTACGTGGTAGCCAAACACCCCGTACCAGAGGGTCAGGGCTATTCCCAAGCCCAGGCCGGATCCCAGCAGAGCCGGACGCCGGGAAGTTGCCAGGGTATCCCAAACTGCCATAGAACTGAGAGGAATCGACTGCTCTCAGCCTACCAGGCCCAAGTTGTTCTCAAAACCGCCCTACCCCCAGCTTCTCTCCCGAAGGACGGGAGAAAGACCCCAAGGCTAGAGAACTTAGGAATTGAGGCTGCGGCCTACCGGTCGCAAGGATTGCCAGCAGGGATCCCCAAAGTTAGTAGCCCCGCATCCTCTCCGTCTCCCGCTCCAGTTCCGGATCCATGAAGTTGGACGGATCGTAGAGGAAGCGGTTGACCTCATCTTCGAGGCGGTAAATCTCAAAGGGCTCCAATTGTTTGCCAGTTCGCAAGGCCAGCAGGTAACCGTCCACCAGCAGCCTTAGCTCGTCAGTGCGCTGATAGCCGCGATGCCAACTATCCACCAGCGCGTCGGTTAGAGCTTGATAGTGCCGGATTAGCTTTGGGTCTTGCAACATGGCGCTCCCTTGCCCCACCTGTTCCCATCCTAGCGTTTGATTTTCGTTTGCTAGACAGAGATTACAAAAGCGGGAGAGGCAGCACTATTCCTCAAGAATCGGCAAGGTTAACCGCGAGGGCGTGTTGCCGCCGCTGTGAAGAGTAAGGGTGAGAATGCGGGCCTCGATGAGCCGCTCTTCTCGCATCCCCGTACCTGTATTGACGGAGTAGGCCGGGAAACAGGCCGCACTGAGGCTGAGACGCAGGGCGTGGCCACGGGGAATGCGGATACAGGTAGGCTGACAGGGGATTGAGATGGGGGCATTGGGCTGGGGATCCTGCAGACGACGGTAGCCCTGGGAAAAGTTGTACACCTGGCCGTCCGGCCTGACCACGGAGAGCACGGCGCAGAGATCCAAGCTGGGGCTGTCGGCTTCGACGTAGAGCTCTGCCGTGATATCCCCCGCCAGGAGGAGGTCGGTTTCCAGAGGGGGAGTGGTGTAAGTGAGAACATCGGTGCGGCAGTCGAGGGCAGAGCGCTCTTGCGGCCCGGCAGGATAAACCAGGTGACCCCCCAGGGCTGGCACCGGTCGCCAGGGATCGTGAACAAAAGTATCCGACTGTTGCCTCAGTGGGGGTTCCGGGCGGAGGGATCCCTCAAGTTCGGAGAGGGCAGCCAGGCCGGTGCTGTGCAGGTAAAAAGCTTTTGGCTCCGGGGTGGGCCAGGCCTCTAAGCTGCGCCAGCGGTTGGCTCCCATCTCGAATAGGCGCACCGGCAGCTCCTGGAGGATCCCGGTGTCCTTGCCTTTGAGGAACTGGTCAAACCAGCGCACCTGCAGCCGATCGATGGGGCTGACGGCCTCGGGGCCAAAGTCCAGCGCCCCCACCCTGCGCCCCCACGGCAGGTGGGCCCAGGGCCCCACAACCAGGTACTGAGGGTTGCGGCTGCGGGCACTCATCTCCTTGTAGAGGCGCAGGCTGCCACTCAGGTAGCTGTCAAACCAGCCGCCAATGTGCAACATCGGCAGATCCACCACCTCTAGCCGAGGGGAGAGCTGGCGCCAGTAGTCGTCGGGTTCGCTGTGCTCCAGCCAGTCGAAGTAGTAGGACTGGGGCGCGTATTGCTGCAGCACGCCCGGCTTGAGGGGGATGGGATCGTAGAGGGGCAAGTTGCGGGAGGCTTTGAAGAGGGCCTGGTAAGCGTTGGCCTCTCCCCGCCGGCGGGCTCCCTCAGCTTCCAGTTGCAGCGCCCAACTGAGGTTGTTGGAGAAGGTAAAGGCTCCCCCCGGGTAGGCGGCATCGGCGTAGAGATCGTAGGGCAACATCGCCGGGCAGAGGGTTTTCAAGGCGCTGGGACGGCTGGAGGCGGCATAGAGTTGGGTCATGCCCTGGTAAGAAAAGCCGTACATGCCCACCACACCGTTGCTCCCTGGCAAAGCAGCCGCCCAGTTGACCGCGTCAAACCCATCCTCGGCTTCGTGGCGGAAGGGGTAGAAGGAGCCCTTGGAGGTGCCCCGCCCCCGCACATCCTGGATGACCACGATGTAGCCGTGGGCCGCATACCAGCGCGGATGGGCGTACACCACCGTCGAGGCAATGGCCCGCCCGTAGGGCTGCCGCATGAGCAAGACCGGGTAGCTCCCCCCGCCTTCTGGGCGATAGACATCCGCATCCAGTTGGATCCCGTCGCGGGTGAACATGGAAACGGTTTCGCGGGGGCGCACAGGCAGCATGGTTGGGTAAGGTCAACGAAATTTGCCGGAGAACTAGGCACAGGGATCCCTGGAGAGCTCTTCGATAGAAAATTCCGGGAGATAGAAGCATTTTAACGTAAGTGCGGAATTCCCCACCGTATAGACGGTGGGGAGGGATAGCACCCTCTGACTGATTCTGGATGTATTGCTTCACAATTTCTAGGGAGCAAATCATGCCAA
>NZ_JANSJN010000139.1:0-4697 GCF_047462555.1 Synechococcus sp. B60.1 | reverse complement strand
ATCCAGGCCATGCGAAATGATCCCAACTGGGAGGTGCAGTTTGCGGCTTGGGAGACGCTGCTGGAAGCGGAGGATCCCCAGCACGTGCAGGTGGCAAAGTCCCATCGACTTCCCCTCCGACAGCTTGGAGATGTCCGAGCAAGGTATGAAGCGGGAGAGCGAGATTTCCGCTGGGCCAAGCTGAGCGAGGCTGACCTGAGCCAGGCCAAGCTGAGCGGGGCCAACCTAAGTGGAGCCAACCTGAGCGGGGCGGACCTGAGCGGGGCCAACTTGAGCGGGGCCGACCTGAGCCAGGCTAACTTGATCTTGGCCAAGCTGAGCGGGGCCAACCTGAACCAAGCCAAGCTGAGCGGGGCCAACCTGAGCCAGGCTAAGCTGAGCAGGGCCGACCTGAGCGGGGCCGACCTGAGCGGGGCTGACCTGAGGGGAGTGAATCTTCAGGGATCCAACTTGTTCTGGGCCAGGTTGAGGGGATCCCTGCTCTCTGCCGAGACGCAGATGGATCCCAAGTGGCGGCTGGTCTGGGAAATTGTCAACGGTCAGGCGAATGTCAAGAACCTGAGCGGGGCGGACCTGAGCGGGGCCAACTTGAGCAGGGCCAACCTGAGCCAGGCTAACTTGATCTTGGCCAAGCTGAGCGGGGCCAACCTAAGTGGAGCCAACCTGAGCGGGGCGGACCTGAGCGGGGCCAACTTGAGCGGGGCCGACCTGAGCCAGGCTAACTTGATCTTGGCCAAGCTGAGCGGGGCCAACCTGAACCAAGCCAAGCTGAGCGGGGCCAACCTGAGCCAGGCTAAGCTGAGCAGGGCCGACCTGAGCGGGGCCGACCTGAGCGGGGCTGACCTGAGGGGAGTGAATCTTCAGGGATCCAACTTGTTCTGGGCCAGGTTGAGGGGATCCCTGCTCTCTGCCGAGACGCAGATGGATCCCAAGTGGCGGCTGGTCTGGGAAATTGTCAACGGTCAGGCGAATGTCAAGAACCTGAGCGGGGCCGACCTGAGTGGAGCCAACCTGAGCGGGGCCAACCTGAGCGGGGCCAACCTGAGCGAGGCCAACCTGAACTGGGCCAACCTGAGCGAGGCCAGGCTGTGGCAAGCCAACCTGAGCAGGGCCAACCTGAGCGGGGCCGAGCTAAGGGGAGCAAACCTGGACGACACGGATCTGAGAGGAGCAAACCTGAGGGACGCAAAACTGAGTTTTGGGTGGGGATGGTTCAAAGACCTAACAGGCACCATCCTTCCTGATGGGCAAGTTCACTCCTAACTTTTCTCTCAGCGCCAAGTACTGGCTAAACCAGGGAGGCAAGCGGTGGCGGAAACCTTTGATCCTGTTCTGGGTGGGCAGCAATTGGCCGGCTCCGATCCAGTCATGGGAGGCTTGGTGGCTATTGAGCAAGACCTAGCCAGTCCCGATCTGGAAGTGCGAATCCGAGCGATTGAGGAAGCGCTCCAATATGGCGAAAAAGGGGCTCAACTTGTTATCCAAACCGTCATGCAAAAAGGTTTGGCTTGGAAAGTTCAATTTGCAGCCTGGAAAACACTGCTGGAGTCAGCGGATCCGGAGCTTGTGCAGGTAGCAAAAGCGCATCCGCTTCCTCTCCGTAAAGTCGAAGATATCCAAGCCAGATACAGAGCCGGAGAGCGAGACTTCCGCTGGGCTGACCTGAGGGGAGCCAGTCTAAGTAGGCCTGACTTAAGTGGGGCAGACTTGAGGGGAGCCGACCTAGGGAAAGGAGAGAGGGGGGGAGCAGCCTGTCTGTACCAGGCTGACCTGAGCCGAGCTGATCTGAGCTGGGCTAACCTGAGCGAGGTATACCTAGAGGGGGCCAACCTAAGCCGGGCAAACTTGAAAGCAGCACGCCTGAGCAGGGCCAAGCTAAGCCGCGCAAACCTGAGTGCAGCATACCTAGGCGAGGCCGACTTAGAGGGGGCCGATTTGCGCTCCGCAAACCTAAGCCGAGCCTACTTAAGGGGAGCGAACCTGGACAACGCCAACTTAACCGAAGCCGATCTGAGTGAAGCTAACCTGGAGGGGGTCAACCTCAGGCAAGCCAACTTGAGGGGGGTTAACCTGAGCCGGATACGTCAGGCATGTCTGAGAGGATCCAACCTGAGCGGAGCTAACCTAAACGAAACATATCTGCGAGGGGTCGATCTAAGTGAGGCCAGCTTGGCCCAGACCTATCTGAGAGGATTAGACCTCAGTGGGGCCAACCTCAGCGGAGCCAACCTGAGGGGGGCCAATTTGAAGCAGGCTAACTTGAGAGCAGCCAACCTCAACGGAGCCAACTTGAGCGGGGCTGACCTGAGCCAGGCTGATCTCAGCGGAGCCAACTTGAGCGGGGCCGACTTGAGCCGGGTCAGTCTAGAGGGATCCCTAGTCTCTGCCGAAACGCAGATGGATCCCAAGTGGCGGCTGGTCTGGGAGATTGTTAACGGCCAGGCTGATGTGAAAAACCTCAGCGGGGCTGACTTAAGGGCAGCAGACCTGAGGGGGGCAAACCTGGAAGGAGCCGACCTGAGCGGGGCAGACCTGCAGGAGGCAGACTTGCTGAACGTTTCTCTCAAAGGAGCAAACCTAACGGGCGCAAAACTAAGTCCCGGCTGGGATCGATTTGCTGACTTGAGTGGGGCCATCCTCCCCGACGGAACTGTCCATCCCTAGGCGGATCCCTTTGCTAGACTACCTACAGCTAGCAGCTAGATCCATGAGTTCCTTAGATCTCGCCTTTGCCAGCAATCACCAAGACATTCTCACGCTGCTGGACTTGGTGGTTCGCGCTCGCTACCCTTTGATCTACCTGGTTACTCCCGAAGAAGCCCCGGCAGAGGAGTTGCTACAAGTTCTGGCCGATTCTCTCAAACCCAAGCGCAAACTCCTAATCTGGGATATCGTCTCTGGCTGGTCAGATAACGGCCAAAACAAAGGTCAATTGATGCCTGCTCTGGGCCGCATCGGCGCTATCAAAGAGGACGAGGCGGTTATTTGTGTTCTCAAGGATCTAAACCCTACCCTGAGAAATCCAGAACGCTCAGATAACTATCCCGTTATCCGCTACCTAAAAACCTTGGCCAGAGAGGGCCGCCACAGCCGCAAGTCCATCATCCTCCTGGGCCAAGAAGCCGTTGTCCCTGCCGAGCTGCGCGAGGAAATTGTAGTCTATGATTTTCCCCTGCCCAGCATCGACGAAATTGAGCGGATCGTTACCCGCGCGATCCCTGCCCGTCAACTGGAGCTAAGCGGCCCAGCGCGGGAACAACTGGTTCGAGCCTGTCAAGGGCTGACCCGGCAGCGCATTGAGCGGATCCTGGCCCGCGCCCTAGCCGCCAAAGGCAAGGTCAGCGAGGGCGATATCGACCTGGTTCTGGAAGAGAAAAAGCAATACATCCGCCAGACGGAAATCCTGGAGTTTTACAACCCCTCCGAGACCCTGCAAAATGTCGGCGGCCTGGAAAACCTCAAAGCCTGGATTCGCCAGCGCCGCAACAGCTTTAGTGCCCAGGCCCGCGACTATGGCTTGCCCAGCCCCAAGGGCATTTTGCTGGCCGGGATTCAGGGTACCGGCAAGTCCCTCTGTGCCAAAACCATAGCCCGCGAGTGGCGCATGCCCTTGCTCCGGCTGGATGTGGGGCGACTCTTCGGCGGGATCGTCGGCGAAAGTGAAAGCCGCGTGCGCCAGATGATCCAAATTGCCGAAGCTATGGCCCCCTGTGTTTTGTGGATTGATGAGTTGGATAAGGCCTTTGGCGGCGTCAACAGCGAGTTTTCAGGAGATTCGGGCACCAGCAAGCGGGTCTTCGGCAGCCTAATTACCTGGATGCAGGAAAAAACCAAACCCGTTTTTATTGTTGCCACCGCCAATAATGTCCGCATCTTGCCGGCTGAGTTGCTGCGCAAAGGCCGGTTTGATGAGATTTTCTTTGTCAATTTGCCCAACCAGCGGGAGCGGGAGGAGATCTTCCAAGTCCACATCCAGCGGCTGCGGCCCAACCGCTTGCGGGATTTCTCCTACCCTGAGCTGGCCATGGCCAGCGAAGATTTCAGCGGGGCAGAAATTGAACAGGCCATCTACGATGCCATGCACATGGCCTTCAACCAGGATCCACCCCGCGAGTTTACCCAGGAGGACATCCTTAGCGCCATTCGCCAAACCGTTCCTCTGGCCGCCATCGCCCGCGACCAGATTCAGGACTTAAAGGCATGGGCTGCCGAGTCCGGGGCGCGCACAGCCTCCCAAGACCAACAGCTTGTGCAGGAGCTGCGAACGCTGGTGCAAAAAAGAGGGCTGGGCCCCATCGAAGTCGACAGCCCCTCTTCGTTTTTCCCCTCCTCCCCCTCCTAAGTTCTCAGTCCTGGTCTTCTGGCGGGATGTACTACCAAAACCAAAGGTGTTCAGCTCCCCAGGGATCCAACAGACAGCGGCTGCTTTGGGCTACGGGATCCCTGATTTTGGTGGTCGATTTGGGGGCTGGAAGCTTACCGAGCTGAAGTAATTGCCAAAACTGACCGGGCCTATGGCTTATGCAGCAGCAGGTAGTTGGAAGGTTAACTTGAGGTGTAGGGATGGCGGAAACCTTTGATCCTGTTCTGGGTGGGCAGCAATTGGCCGGCTCCGATCCAGTCATGGGAGGCTTGGTAGCCGTTGAGCAAGCCCTAGACAGTCCGGATCCCAAGGTGAGAATCCAAGCAATCAAGGG
>NZ_JANSJN010000138.1:0-4953 GCF_047462555.1 Synechococcus sp. B60.1 | reverse complement strand
CCTGCCAAGAAGATCGAGAGCTGAGCCCCTGCTCCTTCTGTTGCAATCGCTGTAGCAAGGCGCGATTACGTTTGTTAATCTGGCGCTTCCGTGCCGTTCCCCCACGACCACGATAGTTCCTGCCCTGGCGGCGGGGGGATTCGTGAGATTTCAGCCGCATGGGATCCCTCTGGCCAATCCGCTAGTCTCACCCGATTCTAATCGAAGCTTCGGCCCTCGACAGGGGCGAGAACTGCACTTTGGCTTAGCCAGTTTTTGAGCCAATGGGTGGCCCGGCAGTCGTCCTCGTTGTAGATGAGCGACTGCTCCAAATAGCGGCGATCTCGAGTTTCCAGCCATTGGCTGTACCAGTAGATGGACTGGGCTCCATTGGCATTGGGCAACCGCCACTCGAACCCCAGCCAGCGGGCAATGTTTTTCAGGGAATAGCTTTCAATGGGCAGCACCACCGAGCGTTGGATCCAGGCGTGTAAATCTACGAAGCGCTGCAACAATTGCCGCACCTGCCGCGAATCCGTAGGGTATCGCTCCCCCAGCCGCTGACAGGTCTGCACTTCAAAGCCATGGAAATGGTAGATGGGCGCTTCAGGGTAGCGTTGAACCAGGTGCAAAAATTGTTTCCAAGCTTGCCCTTCTTCCTGGGGCTCGACAGCCAGGCAACTGTGGTAGCTCACCAGCTTTTCCCCCTCGGCTTGTTGCACCACCAGCAAGCCCAACAGGTAAGCGACGTTGTGACGGGGATCCGCCTCGATATCGAAGTACAGCTCCACGGGCGCTGTTGGCAGAGCTTGCGGCGGCGATTGCAGCCAAAGGGGCTTGCGGCTGAGGGTGGCACGGGCTTGAAGCTGCAGTTGCAGGGCCACGCCGGCTCCCAGCTTGGGGATGGCCTGGAGCATCTCCAGGCGGGCGTTGGCTAAGGCCTCAATCGAGTTGATCCCTGCCTCTTGCAAAAGGGGATAGCGGGATCCGGTTACACCCGGTAGCAGGCTGAGGGGTTGGGCAACGGCATTCAACTGCCGACAGTGCTCCCGCCAGTGGCAAAGATGACAGCGGCTGCGGGCCATCAACACCTGGGGCGGCTCCGGCTGGTCGAGGGAGCGCAGATAGTCTTGCAGCAGGCGGCGCACCTGGACGCGGCGTCGGCTGAGGTGGACAGGGTGCCACTTCCCATCTTTTAGAATCAAAAAGCCGCGTTTGGGCACCTGCCCCTGCAGGGATCCCAGCAATTCGGCCTGCAGCACCAGCAACAATTCGTACTCCGGCTTGGGTCGCTTGCCAATGCGAATGTGAACCGGCAGGTAGGCGGGCCGGCCTTGGCTGCGAAGGGCGGAATCCCGAATCAGGAGATCCAGGGAGCTGCTTACCCAAAGGGAACGAAACTCTGGAAGAGCCGCAGGCGGCAGTCCAGAGTTGGAGGGTGTCTTGTCGGTGGAGTCCTCTTCAGGGAGCGCAACCTCTGTCTCAGGGGAAGGGGCAAGGGCAACTGCAGAGCCGGCAGGCTCTGCCTCAGCAACTCCCTCGGGATCCACTTCCCAGAAGAGCTCTGCTACGACCTGTCCGCCGTAGATCCGCTCTGTCCCTGCTGCCATGGCTGCCAAAAGGGCTTCATTACCCGGCGCGACCTGTTCGCCGGGGAATTGCTCCAGCACAGCAGCTTGTAAAGCTTGGCGATCCCGGCGCCATTGCTCCAGCAGGCTTTCCGGCGGCAGCTTGGCTTCTTGAGGCCCAAACCGATCTAGGTAGGGCAGGCGCCGACAGCGAAAAAAGGCCAGCAACTCTTCTGCGTCAATAGAACCCTGCTGGGCTGCTGCAACCTGAAACTCCAACGGCGGACGACCTCAGCTCTGCTGCCATTTTGGCACGCCTTTTGGGGATCCCTTACGACCTGGGATCCTGAGCTGACAGAAGATGGGCGATGAGGCGGTCAACTGTTTCCGCTTGGCGGCGAGCCGTCTCCGCCTGCCGCTGGCAAACGGCCTTCAGCTCTCCCAGCCAGGCAGTTTGCTCCTGGGTCATCAGCACCTGTTGCTGAGCAATGTCCTTCAAATAAGACAAGTCGTCTTTGATGGAGCTGACGCTCTCGGCTAGGGTCAGCACGGCACCAACTAGGCGATCCAGGCGGAAGTCAATTTGGTCAAATCGGTCTTTGCTCTGCATTTTTTTACCTTGTAAGTGCAGTTTTCAGGGGCAGTGTCTACTATTTTGCAAGCTCCAGCAGAATTGACAGAGGATGGGATCACAGCCACGGAAGAGCTCGAGAGATAACGCAGCAGGGATCCCCAGTAAGACCTGTGGCTCAACTGACGTATGCTGGAGAAGAAAGATTTCTTTACACCCGCAGATGGAGCCGACTGTAACCGCTCTTTCGATGGCCCCGGCCCTGCCTCAGACCCAGCCGGCAGCAGTGGAAATGCAGGGGGTGTGGAAGCGCTTTGGGCAGCAGGTGGCCGTGCAGGACTTGAGCCTGCGGATCCTACAGGGGGAGGTGTTTGCTCTGCTGGGGCCCAACGGGGCTGGGAAGTCCACCACCATCCGCATGCTCACCAGCCTCACCCGTCCCAGCCAGGGATCCATCTATGTGGGGGGCTACGACGTGGTGCGGGATCCCTTGGCGGTGCGGCGGCAGATTGGGGTGGTGTTGCAGCCCATCACCCTAGAAGCAGAGCTGACGGTTTGGGAAAATCTGGAGTTTCATGGGCGCATGCACCACATTCCCAACCCGGAGCGGCAGCGGCGCATCGACGAGTGGCTGGAGTACGTGAAGCTGGCCGACCGGCGGCACGACAAGGTGAAGACCCTCTCCGGCGGCATGAAGCGGCGCTTGCAAGTGGCCAGGGCACTGTTGCACCGGCCGCAAATTTTGTTTTTGGACGAGCCGACCGTTGGGTTGGATCCCCAGGCGCGACGCCTGTTGTGGGAGATCCTACGGGATCTGAATCGGCAGGGGATGACTTTGCTGATTACCACCCACTACATGGAGGAGGCTGAGGAGCTGTGCGACCGCATCGGCATCATGGATGGCGGGAAGTTGATCGAGCTGGGCAGCACCGACCAGTTGCGGGCGAAGTACGGGGAAGCTCTGCTGGTGCGCTCCCGCCCCGGACAGGAGGTGAGCTACACCTTTTTCCCTAGCTTGGCGGAGGCTCAGCGGCAGTTGGAAGCCGAACCCGACAAAACTGGCCTGATGGTGCGCCCTGCCAACTTAGAAGACATTTTTGTGCGTCTGACAGGCCGTCGCCTGGATTAGCGCGCTCTCTCCCTTTGAAAGAGGGAGGTTACGGTTTTTCCTCTCCCCACCCCTCTTTGGGAGTGGGGGGCTCGAACTTGTAGCCAACGCCGCGCACGGTGCGGATCAGCTCCGGTTGGCTGGTATCGGTTTCTAACTTCTTGCGAATTTGGCCGATGTGGACATCGACCACCCGTTCATCTGCCTCGTGGTTGAAATCCCACACCTCTTGAATCAGCTCAGCCCGTCGCCAGACCCGCCCTGGGTGTCGGGCCATGGCGTAGAGCAGGTCAAACTCCAAAGCTGTCAGGTGAATTGGGCGCCGGTCACGGGTGACTTCTCGGGTGGTTGGGTCGATCACCAAAGAGGGAAAGGTCAAAACCGGCGCGCTGCCTGTTTCCGTTCTCCTCCGCCCTCGGCGCAGGATGGCCTGTACCCGCGCCTGTAACTCCGGCAGGCTGAAGGGTTTGGTCAGGTAGTCATCTGCACCTAGCTGAAATCCTTGCAGCTTGTCGGCAGGATTCACTCGGCTGGTTAACATCAACACATAAACGCCGGTCTCTTTTTGCATCTGCTGGCAGAGGTCGTAACCGCTCACATCCGGCAAATTCAAATCCAAAATCACCAAGCCTGGCTGAAAAGTGCGCAACTGTCGTAAGCCCTCGGCGCCGGTCACGGCCGCCTCAACTGCGTACCCTTGCCGCTGCAAATACCGCTTGAGCAGCGTACAAATGCTGGGATCGTCATCGATGATGAGAATGCGTGACATAGCGGCTTGGCGCTCTCATAGTCAGCACGAGGCAGAGTTGCAGAAAAGCCCTGACAGTAGGGCAAATGCATTTTGCGCCGGGGCTGGAGAGGACAGCAAACCCAGACAGCCCGCCCAGACTACAACAGACAACTTAAGGTTTTTACATTGCACATCGGATTGCACCAGGAGCTTGGCCTTTCTGGAACCCCCTTTCTCTGGGTAAATCAAGGAAGGCTAACCTAAGCATCTCAAGCATTATTCTACTGGGTTGTCCGGAGGAAAGGGAAAGGGTAAGGTAAAAGGGACTCGCGCAGCAGCTTCTTGCCCGCAGAGGGAAGCCCATTCAAAAACCTTGCCACTTCTTCACTTGCAGGCCAAACCTTAAAGTTGCACGCCGGTTTATCCCAGAAGCCTATGTACGATCCCAACGAAGTCTTTCGCAAAGATATCCAGTTGGCCCTCTTCACCTGGGGAATCCTGGAGCTGGCCTGTTTTGTCATCATGCCGTTCACCCGGGCCTACGAGTATGCGCAGGTAGCGGAGTGGTTGTGGCCATCGCTAGTTTTGGGACCAGTGGGGGCGGTGGTGGTGGCCTTTTGTTCAAAGCTCACAGTAGCTGCTAATAACATCCCCGACCCGAAAAGGAAAAGGGCGCAGCGGCAAATTGCTCAGGTCATCGGTTTCTTCGGCTTCCTGGGCTTAGCCTTGCCCTTGCTCCTGGCCGGGTGGACATTTGGCCACGAGGTTCTCACCACCGACTGGAAAAATATGTTCACCAATTAGGCAGGAGCGGAGTTGCCAACTGGCCCGCGCCGACTTATAGCCGCAGAGGGTTTAGGATGTCCAGCTATTCGTGCAGCCGTCAGTTGCTCCCAAGCCCTGCCAGAGTGAGAAATGTAAACTACCCGGCTCCGACCGCTAAGCGGTACGGAGTGGGCTTCCTGTAGCCCTGCAGTTGGCAAGCCAACCACGGGCC
>NZ_JANSJN010000137.1:0-4998 GCF_047462555.1 Synechococcus sp. B60.1 | reverse complement strand
CTCAACCGGGAGTAGTGGTCTCTGACCCGGTTCAACCGCTGTCCATTCCAGTGATCCCCCTCAGAGGTCTGGGCAATATCCCTCCTACCCAAATCCACGCCCATTGCCTTGACGGCGTGCTCCGGCTCTGGTGCTTCAGACTCCACGCCAATCTGGATGTAGTAGGAACCGTCTTGGCGTTTGACCAACGTGGCTGCTTTGGGATGAGAGCCTGCTAGCCTGCCACGCTGGTAGTGACCTATATCTAGCTCAAAGCGCTCGCGTCGGTGGTCAGCGACACCGTCGGATCCTTTGAAAGGGAGGAGAGAAGTCAACCCAAGCAGACCCCTAGGCTAGCAAGAGTAGAGACCGGCCAATGGCTTCAGCTCCTCCAGTAGGGGACAGCTCAGGAAGGCTATAACTTCAACTGTCTGCTTCCGTGGGGTGGTCAGTGAAGGGGTGGCTGCGAATAAAGTCTTTGGGCGTTACGTTTTCCACAAACTTGCGGAAGGCCTCCCGCTCTGCTTCGTCAGCATCTTGGTTCATCGGGATCGAGGCTTCCGCGATTACCTCTTCTACAGTCCAGATGGGGGCATGGGCCCGCAGGGCAAGGGCAATGGCATCGCTGGGGCGGCAGTCAATCTCCTGCTTTTTATCGCCGCAGACTGTAACAAGCACTGCATAGAAGGTATTGTCCAGCAGGGCATGGATGATAACCCGCTCCAGCTTGATCCCCCAAGCTTTCCAGGAGTTCAGAATAAGGTCATGGGTCATAGGGCGGAGGGGCTTTTGGTCGTCCAGCGCCTGCAGAATGGCGTTGGCCTCCGCTCTTCCTACCCAGATGGGTAGGGCACGCCGCTCATGGGTATCGCGCAAGATGACAATGGGAGCCTGGTTGACAGCGTCGACCGCGATCCCAGCCACATGCATCTCGATCATGAGCACTCGCCTCCAGCCTTTAGACCTCGATCGTATCCACTGGTAGCAAACTTTGGCAACACAACATGGGCTCGGTTCGTAAATCACTTGAAGTGGCCCTCATCGGTGGCAGCAGCGAAAGCCGCAGCTTGGCCCACGTCCTCAGCCATGAGGGGATCCCTTGGATAGCCACCGTCACCACCGAGGGGGCCAGAAGGCTATATCGGGATTTGCCGGGGCAAGTGATAGTTACCCGATTTTCGCCCCTATCTTTGTTACAGTTTCTACAGGAACACGGGATCCGCGTGCTGGTGGATGCTTCCCATCCCTTCGCCCAAGAGATCTCGCAACTGGCCATGCAGGTGACCGCCCAACTGGGGATCCCCTACCTGCGCTACGAGCGCCCCCCGGTGGCGTTGGATCCCTGGGTACAGGTAGCGTCAGACTGGCAGGTGTTGCTCACGGATGGCGTACTGGCAGGGCGGCGGGTGCTGCTAACGGTGGGGGTGAAGGCATTGCCCCTGTTTGTGCCCTGGCAGGATCGCTGCCAACTGTGGGCGCGGGTGCTACCAGAGTCGGTTCCCCGGGCAGTGCAAGCCGGGATCCCTGCCGAGCGGGTGATTGGGATGCGCTTGCCCCTCAGCTTGGAGCAGGAACTGCAGCTTTGGCAGAGGCTGGAGCCCCAAGTGGTTATTAGTAAGGACTCTGGAGAAGCTGGTGGCCTGGCCATCAAGCAGGCTGTGGCTAAAACTCTGGGGATTCCCCTGTGGGTAATCCAACGGCCACTCTTAAGCTACCCCTGGTGTAGTCAAGACTTGGCCGAGGTGGTGCGGGAGTGCCAACGCCGGTTGGAGGGGACTTAGAACGGCTCCTCTGCAGGCAGGTCAGGCTCGCGATCTTGACGGGATCCCAGCAATTCCAGCCGATCCACGGCGATGATCGGCCTCTGGCGATCCTCCCCAGTGGTTCGATCTTTCCAGCGATCGAACTTGAGGCTGCCTGTTACCCCGATGAGGCTGCCCTTGCGCACATATTCTCCGGCCACTTCAGCGGTGCGCCCCCACAGCTCCAGGTTGAACCAATCGGGCTTGTCCTCTCCTTTGCGGAAGCGGTTGACCGCCAAGCTAAAGGTACACACCACCTTGCCCGACTCAAAGTAGCGCACCTCTGGATCCATTCCGGCTCTCCCCACCAGGGTCACCAGGTTTAGGCTCATGGGCTTTTCTCCAGACAGTCTGTGGCTTTCAGCCTTCAGTTGTAGCGCTTACAAGGGATCCCTGTCATCTTGCCACAGGCTTAGGGATAACTTTCAGCCTATCTTCCGATTCTCCTGCGGGGATCCCGGTTGATCGGGAGGAAAAATCTTTGCTCTCATGGATTGGGTGACTGCAGGGGGGCGCTGATTGTGTTGCAAAGATTTACAATATCAGAAGCCCCAGAGCAACTGCCGGCCTCTGACCCGTAGACAGATTCCCACCGGCCAGCAGGGAGGGTTCACTACCGCAAGAGAACGCATTCAGCAGTATCCCATGGAATTCATCTACGCATACGCCTGGTTGATCCCCGTCTATCCCCTGGTGGCAGCCTTTTTGCTTGGCCTAGGCATCCTGGTGTTCAACGCCTGGACAAGGGCCAACCGCTCTCTAGCCGCCTTTTTGAGTGTGTTCGCAACGGGGACGGCGATGGTTCACGCCTTTGCCCTCTTGGCCAGCCAACTGCAGGGCCATGAAACCGTCCTCAGAACCATCACCTGGGCCCAGGCGGGATCCTTCTCGCTGGACATGGGCTTTGTAGTCGACCACCTCAGCGCCATGATGCTGGTGGTGGTGACCACCGTGGCCTTCTTGGTACAGATCTACTCCGATGGCTACATGGCCCAGGATCCCGGCTATGTACGTTTCTACGCCTACCTGAGTCTGTTCGCCTCCTCGATGCTGGGCCTGGTGCTCAGTCCCAACCTGGTACAGATCTACATCTTCTGGGAGCTGGTGGGGATGTGCTCCTACCTGCTGATTGGCTTCTGGTACGAGCGGCAGGCGGCGGCAGAGGCAGCCCAGAAGGCATTTGTGGTCAACCGGGTGGGCGACTTTGGTCTGTTGCTGGGCATTTTGGGCTTTTACTGGATTTCTGGAACCTTCGAGTTCGAGGAACTGGCCCGCAATGTGGAGCAGATGGTGGCCAACGGCTCGGTGAGCAGCAGCTTGGTTGCCCTGTTTGCCCTCTTGGTGTTCTTGGGGCCGGTGGCCAAGTCGGCTCAGTTCCCGCTGCACGTGTGGCTGCCGGATGCCATGGAAGGTCCCACGCCTATTTCGGCCCTCATCCACGCGGCCACCATGGTTGCTGCCGGAGTATTCCTGTTGGCACGTATGTTCCCAGTGCTGGAAGGGATCCCGGCAGTCATGAACCTCATTGCCTGGACAGGGGCGGGCACGGCTTTCTTGGGGGCCAGCATCGCCATCACCCAAAACGACATCAAAAAGGGCCTGGCCTACTCCACCATCTCCCAACTGGGCTACATGGTCATGGCCATGGGATCCGGCGCCTATGGGGCGGGCTTATTCCATCTGATGACCCACGCCTACTTCAAGGCGCTGCTCTTTTTGGGCTCTGGCTCCGTAATTCATGGCATGGAGGCGGTGGTGGGCCACGACCCGGTTTTGTCCCAGGACATGCGCCTGATGGGAGGGCTGCGCAAATACATGCCAGTTACGGCCATCACGTTTTTGATTGGCACGCTGGCCATCTGTGGGATCCCGCCCCTTGCCGGCTTTTGGTCTAAAGATGAGATTTTGGCTGCGGTTTTTGAGCACAACCCAGCCCTCTGGGGGGTGGGCTTCCTCACGGCGGGGATCACCGCCTTCTACATGTTCCGCATCTACTTCCTCACCTTTGAAGGGGAGTTTCGCGGCACCAACCTGAGACTGCGGCAGGAGGTAGCCGTCAGCCAGGGCCGACCGGTGCCGGCTTTTGCCTACGCTTTTGCCGGGAAAGAGCCGGCCTTTGGCCCCGGTGCCATGAACATTTACGAAAAGCCCCAGCCCAGCAGCCATCCTGAAGCTGTGGAAGACGGGCACGATGGGCATGGCCACGCTGCCGAGCCGCATGAGTCTCCCCTGTCGATGACGATTCCGCTGGTGGCGCTGGCGGTTCCTTCGGTGCTGATCGGCTTGGTGGGCACTCCCTTTGCCAACTTCTTTGAGGCCTTTATCCATCCGCCGGGCGAGACTGTGGCGGAGGCCGGATCGGTTTTGCCGCTGGTGGCAGCCGAGTGGCAAGCGGTGCTGGCTGGCCACTTCGATTGGACGGAGTTTTTGGTCATGGCGGGCAGCTCGGTAGGTATTGGGCTGATTGGCCTTGCCCTGGCCAGCCTGATCTACTGGCAGAAGCGCATCGATCCGAGCACCTTCCCCCAAAGCCTGCAGCCGCTCTACTACTTCTCGCTTAACAAGTGGTACATCGACGATCTCTACGATCGGGTCTTTGTGCAGGGCACTCGCTTTGTGGCGCGGGAAGCGCTGGAGGTGGACAGCCGCATTGTCGATGGGGTGGTCAACTTGACGGGCCTGGTGGCGATGGTCAGCGGCGAAGTGATGAAATACCTGGAAAACGGCAAGGCGCAGTTTTACGCTTTGATCATCTTTGCGGCGGTGGTGGTGATGGTAGTGCTTTCTGGGGTTGGGGTCTAGCCCATGGGCCAGAGGCTGATACAGGCCGCGGGATCCCGATACACCCGCAGCGCCGAGCGGGAAGGAAAGCGACGCAGCCAAATGCAGTAGTCGTCGCCGCCGCTGGCCAGCCAGCGATCCCCAGGAGCGCTGGCCACTGCCCCAATCCAGTTGCCGTGTTCGGGATGAACACTGAGAAGCTTTCCGGTGAAGGGATCCCAACGCTTGAGGGCGTAGTCCGCCCCGCCTTCCGCCAGTTACCGACCCTTAAGAGCTAGCTAATCTGCCGTTCGTGCTAGCGGGACGTAGTCCTTGAAGCCCCGCTCTGTACCCCCGTACATGGGGGGACTGGGGGTCGGTCGGAGTCGCTGGGGAGAGGCGGGAACATCCCAGTTGTGAATAGGTACAATACTCTCACCAGGAGAATTGCCTACCA
>NZ_JANSJN010000136.1:0-5267 GCF_047462555.1 Synechococcus sp. B60.1 | reverse complement strand
CCGGCCCCCCTTACATCCCCCCGTATACGGGGGGAACGAGGGGGGCCCGTGGTTGGCTTGCCAACTGCAGGGCTACCATTCGCGTCAGCGGCGCGTAGCGCTTAAGCCCGCTCCGTACTGCTTAGCGGTCGGAGCCGGGTAGTTTACTGGTTTCTCCCTGAACCACCTAGGGAACTCTGTTCGCTTGCGCGAGCAGCGATAGCACCTACCGTTGGGGCCTACGGCCCGCTAACGCGAGGGGGTCTTCCCAGTCGGTTGCTCAAGCGCTCGGCGCCGCTAGCCCTCACCCCCGGCCCCTCTCCCAAAAGGAGAGGGGAGTTTGGGATCGAGGCGGCAGGCAGTCTCATTGCGGTTGGAATGGCCATAGGAGGGATGGCAAAGAAACCCGCTCCCCGCCCCAGACAAGGCCAAAGCATCCTATACTGTTGCGGCGGTAGAAATAAGCGGGAAGCTGCTGCCTATGTCTGAACTTCTCCCCTTGCCTTCGCTCCACAACCAGGTGGCAGTGGTCACCGGAGCCAGCCGCGGCATTGGCCGGGCCGTTGCCTTGCATCTGGGGGCGATTGGCGCCAAGGTGGTCGTCAACTACGCCCGCTCCGCCGCCGAGGCTGAGTCGTTGGTGCAGGAGATCGCCGCTCTGGGGGGCGAAGGGATGGCTGTGGCCGCCGATGTCTCCCAGCCGTCGGCGGTGGAACAACTCTTTGAGCAGGTGATGGAGCGCTGGGGGCGGGTGGACGTGCTGGTGAACAATGCCGGCATGGCCCGCGACACCCTACTGCTACGCATGAAGCCGGAAGATTGGCAGGCGGTGCTGGATCTCAACCTCACGGGGGTCTTCCTCTGCCTGAAGGCAGCCGCCAAGATCATGGTCAAGCAGCGGCAGGGGCGGATCATCAACATCACCTCGGTGGTGGGCCTGGTAGGCAATCCCGGCCAGGCCAACTACAGCGCCGCCAAAGCAGGGGTGATTGGTCTGACGAAGACAGCAGCCCGCGAGCTGGCCAGCCGCAACATCACCGTCAACGCCGTTGCCCCCGGCTTTATCACCACCCAGATGACCGAGAAGTTGGATCCCGGCCCCATCCTGGCCCAGATCCCTCTAGGGAGACTGGGATCCCCAGCGGAAGTGGCGGGGCTGGTGCGCTTTTTGGCGGCCGACCCGGCGGCAGCCTACATCACCGGGCAGGTTTTCGCCATCGACGGTGGCATGGTGATGAGCTGATCCTTCTACCAGGCCAGGGCCAACCCATCGGCACGGGGTTCGGAAGCCCCGATTAAGTGATCCCCATCGCGAAAGATGATCTGTCCCCGGCCAAAAAGGCCGTAGTCCTCTTCTGCAGCCACCACCTGCACCGCGTGGCCCCGCGCAGCAAGCTCTCCCACCACCTGAGGGGGGGCCGTGCTCTCCAGCGCCACCTGCGGGATCCCTTGGTCGAGAAGCACCCGCCAGCGGGGCGCATCCAGAGCCGCTTGGGGGTTCAGGCCGTAATCCACCAGATTCACCACCACCTGCACATGGCCTTGGGGCTGCATCGTCCCTCCCATGACGCCAAAAGGGCCGAGAGGGATCCCATCTTTGGAAAGAAAGGCGGGGATAATCGTGTGGTAGGGGCGCTTGCGCGGGCCCACCTGGTTGGGATGACCGGGTTCCAAGGTAAATCCGGTGCCGCGATTGTGGAGGGCAATCCCTGTCCCTGGAACCAGCAGGCCGCTGCCGAAGCCGTCGAAGTTGGATTGGATCAAAGACACCATCAGGTCGCCATCAGCTGTGGCCAAGTAAACCGTTCCCCCCTGAGGTAGCCCTGGCTGAGCCAAGGGGATGGCCCTAGAACCGATCAACAGCTGCCGTTGCTGGGCATAACGTTTATCCAGCATTTGGGCGGGACTCACCCGCAGATAGTCGGGATCCGCTACCTGTCGGCTCACATCGGCAAAAGCCAGCTTCATCGCCTCAATCTGCAGGTGATAGCGCTCGCCGGCCTCGTAGGGGATCCGACCCAGCTCAAAACCCTCCAAAAGGTTGAGGGCCATCAGGGCGGCAATGCCCTGGCCATTGGGGGGGATCTCCCAGACGGTGTAGCCGCGGTAATCGGTATGGATGGGTTCTACCCAGTCGGCCCGATGTTCTGCCAAGTCGGCGCGGGACAGGAGACCGCCGGTGGTATCCGAAAAAGCCAGCAGCTTCTCCGCCAGCTCCCCCCGGTAAAAACTCTCGCCGCCACTATGGGCAATCTCTGCTAGGGTTTGTGCATGCAGAGGGCTGCTCCAGCGCTCCCCCGCCCGTGGAGCACGCCCCTGGGGGAAAAAAACGGCTTTGAAGGCCTCGTGGCGGGGATCCGGCAGCGGCAAATAGGTGGCCTCCGCCGCCTGCCACAGTTGGGCAATCCGGGGAGAAACCGGAAACCCCTCGCAGGCCAAGCGAAGGGCGGGCCCAAACAGGCGCTCGAAGGGCAGCCGTCCCCAGCGCCGGTGCAAGGCTTGCCAAGCCGAAACAGCCCCCGGCACCGTTACTGCCAACCAATCGTAAGCGGGAATCTGGCCGACACAGCGCTCCGGCGTCAGGGCAGCTGGGCTGCGACCGGAAGCATTCAAGCCGTACAGCCGGCCCTTCTCCCCTCCCTCCCACACCAGCGCAAAAGCATCGCCACCAATGCCATTGGAAGTCGGCTCCACCACCGTCAAAGCCACCGCCATCGCCACGGCTGCATCCACGGCATTGCCGCCGGCCCAGAACATCTCCATACCCGCCATTGCTGCCAGCGGTTGGCTGGTGGCCACGGCTCCCCGTTTGCCCATCACCACCCGTCGCCGCGAGGCAAATGGATAGCGATCCAGGGCCTGCCGTAAAAAAACCGGTGCTGGAGAGAGAGGATCCTGCATGGGTCTGTGCTCCCTATACAGGCAAGCTCAGAAGTGCTGCCAACTCGGCAAAGCTGTCCACCACGGCGTCGGCCCCCGCCCGGCGCAGTTCCTCGGCAGTGAAAGCAGTGGTGAGGCCAACTGCCAAGCAGCCGGCCCCCTTGGCGGCGCGGATCCCGTGGGTGGAGTCTTCGACCACCAAACACCGGCTGGGATCCAAGCCCACCTTGGCAGCCGTTTTCAAATAGGGCTCGGGGTCGGGCTTGGCCCGCCGAATATCTTCGGCAGTAACCACGGCGTCGAACCAGCGGTGCAGGTTAAAGCGCTGGAAAATCTGCTCTTGATCCCGACGGGTGGCCGAGGTGGTGAGGGCGAGGGCCGAGAAGCGGCGGCGGCTAGCCGCCAAAAACTCCAGCACCCCTGGCACCAGCGGCACCTCTCCCAGTAGTTCTCCAAAAGCCTTGGCCTTTTCCTCGATCAAACGCTGCACCAGCAGGGATCGTTCTACGGGCGGGGTGTCCGTCAGGTGTTCTACGAGATACTCGAACATGTCCTGGTCGGTGCGCCCCTTAAACTGCAGGGAGATGGGAGCCAGATCCAGAGAGATCTGACAGCGCTGCAGGGCGATGACTCCGGCGCGGGCGTGGATCGGCTCCGAATCCACGATTACCCCGTCCATATCCAAAAGCAAGCCAGCAGTCGCGTCAGCGGCGCGGAGCGCTTCGGGTTGCATAGACAGTTGGGCAAGCGCGGGACAGGGATCCCCTTAGCAACAAGGCTGCTCTGTCGCCATCCCCCAGCCACAAAAGCGGCTGGTAACCTGCCAGATGGGATCCAACACATCGGTGAGGGCGTGGTCGCTCTCTACAGATACCAGTTGCGCCCAAGGACGACGGGCCACGTAGTCGCGGCTGGCCTGGATAGGAATGATCTCGTCCCGGATCCCATGCACAACCAGGGTGGGCACAGGCCGGCGCAACGCCCCATCCGGGTAGTGTTGGGCATCGGTGACAAAGCCGTACTCCAACAGCAGTGGACGGCCTTCTCCGTAGTGAAATACCGGCATTTGCCCAGTGCGTTGCCAGCTTTCCACCGCCTCCGCCCCCAGCCGCGGCAGCCAATGGCCCAGAAAGCCAAAGGCCGGTGCCAAGAGCACCAGACGCTGCACGCAGGGTTGCTGCTCAGCCACCCAGGCGGCCACCAGTCCCCCCAAGCTAGAACCAATAAGGGTAACGGGAGGATGGCCCATTTGCGCCAACTGCTCAGAAACCTGCCGGATCTGGCGGGTCAAGGTAAGCTGGGCAAAGTTGCCCTGGTTGAGATCGGGCACCTGCAGAGAGATCCCAAGCTGCTGCAGCCGCTGCCGGAAAAAAGTAGCCTTGGCCGATTGGGGCCCAGAGCCGAATCCGTGCAAGTAGATGACCGCCACGATGACAGGGATCCCTAGGGGCCTGTGGCTGCCGAGAGCCAGCCTGCCCCCAACACCACGCTGATGGAGAGGAAGAGGGTGGCTACCGTCCAGGTGATGCGGTTGAGGTTCTGCTCGGCGCTTTTGGAGCTGGAGAACAATTGAGCTTGGCCGCCGATGCCCGCCAGCCCATCCCCTTTGGGGCTATGCAACAACACCAGTATCACCAGCAAAACGGCCGAGGCAGACCAAAGGAACTCGAAGAAGGCTTCCATCGCAGAGGATCCCAGTAGGGCACGTTGCTGAAGCTATTATCGCCTGTATCTCCACCCTGGCACACCCTGCGCTCCCCTTCCAAAACCCACTAGATTGGAGTTTCAGCGTGGGCCAGGGAGATCTCTCACTGCCAGCCTTTTCCTCTCTGGGGGAGGAGCAGGCCGTTATCTGGCTAAGCCTAACCCTGTTTTGACACTCCCCCGACTAAAGTCGGAGGATTCTTACGCAGTCCACAAGCAGGCTCGTAAAGGCGCTGTCAAGACGCCCCTACCCACTTCCCTAGGGTAAAGCCCTAAGGTTCTGCTTACTTTGCTAAGCAACGCCCCCACGCTCTGCACTGCTCAGGTTTTCCACCGTAGCAGGTGCTTGCTAAGGCCTCCGGCCCGCTGGCGCGAAGGGAGAGCAACTTAAGTTGCTGGCGGGCTTCTCCGCCCCGCACTTTAGTGTGGGACTACCAAGCTATCCCCTGTGCCCTGGGTGAGATCTCTTCCGCCGCCTCTAAGCGGAGCCGTCGCATGGCTGTTGCTGGCCTTGCTGTTGTGGACGGTGGCCACAGCAGTCGCGGACTTCTTGCATCAAGCTCGACAAAGGCACCGCATCCCCTGCCACAAGTGCAGGTTTTACAGCAGGGATCCCCACCTCAACGTAAGGCGCGGGATTCCCCACCGTCTATACGGTGGGGAGGGATAGCGCCTCCTGACTGATTCTGGATATATCGCTTCAC
>NZ_JANSJN010000135.1:0-5708 GCF_047462555.1 Synechococcus sp. B60.1 | reverse complement strand
GTGCTCGATGAGAACCTGCCTTGGCTCTATCCCAAGGCTGGCCATCTCTGTCACAATGTCGGCAGCGCGCCATTGCGTCGGAATGATGACCACGTCTGGCGGTTGCTTGACCAGTTCCTCTCGGCTCACAATTCTCTGGCCCACCCCGGGCACATGAGTGCCGACCTTGTTGGGATCCGAATCGACGACCAAGGGAAACTGCTCGGCCCTAACCCCAAAGTGGTGCATGAAGGCTGCCCCTTTCCCCGTGCCTCCCCATATGGCAACCCGCAGGCCACTGCGGGCAAGCTCGTGAAGCTGGGCCGCAATCCTGCGCCGGGCCGCTTGGCTGCGCTGCAGGAATTGGGCTGCTGCTTCTGCTCGTAGCCGCCAGTCGGGGGGTAGCCGGAGCTCCACGATGGCCAGCACCACTTCCCCATCGTAGGCATGCCACAGGCTCACAATGGCACCCACGCGCTGTAACAGGGCACGTAGCGACTCGGTACTGAACTGCTGGGGGTGTTCGTAGTAAAAATCCACCAATCGGCCTGTGGAGAAAACCCGGTCGATACAAGGTACTTCAACGAGCAAGCGGACAGTCTTCTCACATTGACTCGCAGCCCACGCCAACTGCTGCAGGAAAGCTGCTGGTTGGCTAAAGTGCTCCAGCACGTGGCGCATCACCACCAGATCCGGTTGAATGCGCAGCAGATCCTCGACCGGCTCAAAAAGCCGCGCCTCAAACTGGAAGTCGCGGGGGAAGTCGTCTGGTTGGTGGGGATCAAATCCGATGTACTGCCCTTGCCGACAAGCAGCCAACGCGCGCAGAAAGTGACCACAGCCGCACCCAATCTCAACCACTGTTGGCTTCTGGGGCAGGCGGGTCAACGCCTCATCCGCCAGTTGTGCCAGGTGCCGGTTCCACAGGATCCCGGCGTTGAACATGAGGTTGGGCTGGCTGGGGTAGGGAACATCCTCATAGCAGAAGGCGCGATTCCAGACATGGCCACAGGCAATGCACTGGACAAAGTCAAGCCGATAACGGGGCATTGACCGCGCCTCATGTTCAGTGCGCGGCCAGCCTAGGGTGGCAAGCGGCGCCATCCCTCCGTCAAAAAAAGGGTGGGCCGCTACTTCGCCGCATGCCGGGCAGGAGTCGGAGTAAAGGGGAGTCATGAGAAAAACGCAGCACTGAGGCTATCGTACTACTACCCTGCAACAAACCCTGACCCTAGTCTGCAAGCTAGCCCCCACCCCAGTCCAGGCGGCCAAGAAAGGACTTGGGAAGGGGATGGGGAGTCCAACGCGGCCAACCCGATTGCCCCATCTGGAGCTGCTGTAAACCAGCCCTTGCAGGGCTACCGCTTCAAGGAAGCAAGCTATAGCCGTGGAGGAGTTTACTCAACCACGGCGTAGGACATGGACGTCGCGTAGGGGAAGCGGATCAGACGGAGATTGCGGATGCCCAGCGTCTCCAACGTCGCCAGCGTCTCACCTGGAAACTGACGCATGTTGAGCTCGTCGAACAAGATCACGGCTCCCTTGGGCATGCGCGGCACCAGCAATTCCAGGGCCAGTTTTGTCGGCTCGTAGAGGTCGACATCAAGATGCAGCAAAGAGACAACCAGATGGGGGTTATCTTCAAGATACTTGGGCAGTGTAACGCGCAGATCGCCCTCGACTAGCTTCAGTTTTGGTAGGTGGCCAAGAAAGCGGGTCAAATCGTGGATGGACGCGGCACGCAGAATATCGTTGGCCATGCCGCTTTCGACGGCAAAACCACCGGGACGGGTATGTTCGGAAACCTGCTGACCTGCCAGATCGGCTGCAGACAATTCTGGAAAACCCGTGAAAGTATCGAAGCCGATGATCTCGCGCAGATAATTGGTTGGCTCGAAAATCGAGCTCAGGTGATACCAGGTCATGAGGCTTGCGCCACGGGCAACCCCCATCTCAACAACTGAACCGTGAACGTGCAGTTGCTTCTGGAACACCTCGGCGCGTGCCAAGAATTTCGTTAAGCTTTCCCGCGTGACGTATTTGGTAAAATTTTCCAGCTTGATATTGGCGCTGCCGGGGCTTTCGGCCCAGTAGCGCTCCAGTTCTGCCAGGCACCTGATATTGGCTCCGCTTTGATGGGATGACTCGCGGATCATGCCGCTCAATGGATGGTTAGTGCTGCTCATGGGGCATTCTCCTTGGTTGCAAGTGCTTTCCGTCCTTCTTCTGCCAAATCTTGCCAGCGCCAGCCTCGTTCAATGAAGAAAGGATCGGTCAAATCGGTATAGCGCAGCGAAACCGCAAACCTTACGTCTTCACTGCGGTTCAGGTTGGCCGAATGCGGCAATAGTCCGTCGAAGAGAACCAGGTCACCTGCCATTAGTTCGAGCTGATGCTGCTCCTTGAAGGAAGCGGTGACTTCTGGCAAAAGCGTAATCCACTTGTTTTTTCCACGCAGCGCCTCGTCGTAGGCGTGGGGCAGCAGACCCCGCTTGTGCTCGCCAGGTGCAACCACCAACCCACCATTAAAGGCGCCAGTATTCTGTAACGGAATGTAGGCCACTACGTGATATGGGCCGTAGAAACGATCCTGATGAAAGTAGGCAACATGCCATTCGTGGCCGGGCATGCTTATGATCATGATCAGGCGTGGATGGATGGCGATGTGCTCGCTGCCCAGTACCTCTCTAACCCAACCAGTGAGCAAGCGGCTGCTTGCCAGTTCAAACATCCAAGGCCGACGATTGACCTCCTCGTAAATCCAAGACTGTGCCTCCGGCTTGGCCCGCCACAGAGTTATGAGCGAGCGCGACAAACGACGCACAGGGTCACTTTCTTCACTGGCTGAAAGGCCAAACCGCTCAAGCTGGGTGGCGACCAGCCAGTGCAGGTCATCTGCCCATTCATTTAACAAAGCGGGCGAAATAAACTGGGGGATATGGCAGTAGCCGAGTTCTGCAAATTGCTCCCTGAGCTGTTTCATGTTCACTCTCCTTTTATCGTAGAGCTTTCCAAGCCTGTGCTGCCTCTTGGGAGATAGTGCCAGCATAGTAGCCCTGAATTGGAAAGTGAAACGGTTGATCTTCAGCGGGCTTGCGCAGTACGCAGTAGAGCAGGGCATTGTGGCCAATCTGATTTTTGGTGGCTAGTTCGAGAATATCCTCGCGTTTCCATAGCTGCACAAACTTCAGTGGGTTGTATTCGACGTAGAGATAAGCCATTATCGTATAACCATTTGCCTGAGCTAGATCCCAGAAAAAAGTCGGTTGCACGTTGTAAAAACCATGGTCGAACCAGCCAGTAAAGGGCAGGCCATGGATCATCAAGCCGCCAGGCAGTGTGTAGTCGTGTATGGTTTTCATTACCTGAGCAATGTTGAAGATGTGCTCGGCTGTGCCAAGGTTAAAAACAGCATCATAACGCTGGGGCAACTCAATAGGGAAATTGAGGTCTAGCTTGAGAGCTGTCTCGGTGCCATGAAGATCCACCGCCGTCATGGAGCGCGGCTGCCAGAAGGTGCGCCAAAAGATCTTGGCAATCTCGAACAGCATTCCGGGGCGCTTGGCTTGAGTCATTTCATCGAGCTGACGGAAGAGGGCAGTACGTTCTTCCTCTTTGGCAAAGCGATAAATGTCTTGGCCAAGCTGCTCGACAGCCACGTCGCCATACCAGTTGGCTTCGCCCAGTTCCAAACAGTCTCCTCCAAGTGGAATGGCGTTTTGCTCCCGCATTTGGCGAAATAGGATGTATTCGATGGCGGTAATAGCCATAAATCTCTCTCAGAGAAAATTGCAGCGGCGGCAGGGCTCGACACGCAGACGGTTGTCCACTGTTGTGCGCAGTCGGCGATAGCTTGGGCTGTTGTAGATGTCGAGGACATGCTGCTCCCGAACGTTGCCTATGGGGTAGCGTGCCTGGCCATCGGCGCAACAATGGGCTACTACACCCGTTGCTGTGATCGATATATCAAACCAGCGGGTGCAGGCTACAGGCGGCACTGCGGAAGTGGGCATGTCAACCTGGCCAAGCCAGTTCATGCGTGGAAAAATGCTCACCTCAAACAAGGGATAAGTTGTCTTTACCCAGACAGCAAAATCTTTATCAACTGCCGTGCCGTCACCGACACGCGACAGCACAATGCGCATTGGCAAACGTCCTTCAGCTTTTGTTTTGTGCAGCATGTCCAGGCTTTCGCGGGTTCGTCTATAGGGCAACCTCATTGTTGCCTCATATTCGCTCGGGCGATGATCGTTAAAACTAACCCACAAGTAGCCAAGATTGGGGAACTGGGTCAATCGTTCCAAGATCCGCTCGTTGATGAGCGAAGCATTGGTAGTCAAGGTGATGGTAGCGTGTGGTAACTCAGACTGGAGGTACGTAAGCAAATCAAAAATCCGTGCATCCAAAAATGGCTCATTGACCTTGAAGGGGCTTAGTTGAAAGCGATGAAGACGTGGAATGTCTTTAAGGTCGTTGACGATTTTCTCTATGAGAGCATCGTCCATCTTTGTCCCTTTTCTTTCTAGCGAAGGATAGGGACAAAAGTTGCAGGCAGCGTTGCAGCGCGCCATCGTTTCCAGATGGACGTGGGCTGGAAAGTCAATGTATGAACTCTCCCGCATGGCCAGAGCTCTTCTCTGATAGTCTAGTAAGTTAGGCGGAATTGGGCTCATTTCAACGTTCTCTTGAAGCATGGAATTTTCTCCTGCAATATCTTCCCTACTGATTACAACACTTCCACGCAAGCTCTAGTGTAGGGGCTCTGCACCATTAGCGGGAAGGCTGCTGCCTGTGTCTGTTATGAGCTACCCCAGTGCATGGGTGGGGTTCCCCCGCCTACCTGACGACAAGGCTTTTGTCTCTTCCCCTGCTCCAGTTGCTGCATCGTTCGCGGCAGCGGGACGGCGTCCATCCTGTGTACCGAGTCTGCGTTCGCAAAGCGTGGCGCTAGCCATAGTAGAGCTGAAGCATCCAAGACTCACGAGGCAGGTTCCCAGCCCTGGTTTGGTAGCAACATTGAACATAACTCTCACCGACCCCCTGTCCCTCTCTATCGCAAAATCATAAGCAGACACAGGCATGATAGCAGTACAGCTTGACTCTAAGTGTATTGTTTCGTGCGGCGGTGCTCTGGTACACCCAAAGTCAATCTAGGGACGCTGTCCATTCCCACCGTCTATACAGGGGGGCACTCCGCGCGTTTTGTTGACCTAGCCAGCAATAGGTTGAGCTGCGCTGAAAGATAGGCCAGACTAGGTTCGGTATGGCTAAGTGTGTCAGAACGAAGGAGGCGGCCAGCTCTTTGTTCGATTCCTCTCCAGCAACAACGCTTGGCTTCTGAAGCTTATCTGGTCAGTAGGACTTGCTGCCCGCAACTTGCCCGCAAGACTAAAGGAACGCCGCAAAGCCTTACGCAGCAAGCGTTTGCGGGTATAAAACCGGCGGCTTCCAAACTGCTGTTGTCGGTTCGATTCCGTCCGCCCGCTTCCAGAAAATAAACCTGCTCTAGATGAGCACTCTCAGCCTCAAACCTTAGCTGGGGGTAGATTTAGGTTCTGAATTGGGGTCGAAAGCTGTCAATGGAGTGTCTACTAACTGTCTGCAAAGGGGTGGGGGTGGACAAAAAGTTAGTAGCCACCTACACCTCCTATAGGATTTTGCTTTTGAGCTGGCGCTACTGGTTGTTGAGGGAGGTGCCGGACAGAGAACTTGGCTAGAGCCTTACCCGG
>NZ_JANSJN010000134.1:0-5753 GCF_047462555.1 Synechococcus sp. B60.1 | reverse complement strand
GGACATGGATTTTGAGGACAGCCTCCAGCTACAGGTGGCTGCGAAGCTTGTAGCTTTCCAGGGTGTTGGCCAGCAGCATCGTCACCGTCATCGGCCCCACGCCGCCCGGCACAGGCGTGATGGCAGCGGCCCGCTCTTTAACCGCTTCGTAGTCCACATCTCCCACCAACTGCTCAGCTCCGTCAGGGCCTTGGATACGGTTGATGCCTACATCGACCACCACAGCCCCCGGCTTCACCATTTCTGCCTTGAGCAAGCGAGGGCGCCCCACGGCCATGACTACAATGTCGGCACTGCGGGTTACTTCGGCCAGGTTGGGTGTACGGGAGTGGGCCATGGTAACCGTGGCGTCGGCAGCCAACAACATCAGGCTCAGGGGCTTGCCCACCAGGATGCTGCGACCGACCACCACCGCCTTTCGTCCGGCAATCGGGATCCCTTCTGCCTCCAGCAGGCGCATCACGCCCAGGGGGGTACAACTGCGCAGGCCGGGCTCGCCGCGCACTAGCCGGCCCAAGTTGAGGGGGTGTAGCCCGTCCACATCTTTGGCGGGATCGATGGCCAGAAGGGGCGGGATGGGATCCCAGCCGGGGGGCAAAGGCAGTTGCACAAGGATGCCGTCCACCCGCTCGTCCTGGTTGAGTTGGGCGATGGCGTCGAGCAGATGGGCGGGGGAGTCTTGGGCGGAAAAATGGCGGCCAAAGGAGGCGATGCCCACCCGCTCACAGGCCCGCTCTTTGCCGCGCACGTAAGCCGCACTGGCGGGATCCTCTCCAACCCGCAGCACCGCCAATCCCGGCGGACGCCCCACCCGCGGCAGCCAAGCTTGCACTTGGGCGGCCATCTCCGCTTGCAGGCGAGCAGCCAGGGCTTTGCCATCCAAGATCTTGGCGGACATAGAGGGCGCCCCAAAGGATCTTGACAACTTGACCATCTTCAGGGGCACCGCCCCCTTCGTCAAGCCTTGCCCCCGTTGAGCAACAGCAGCAGGGGCACCTGGGGCCTTTGCCCAGTTTCTTGGACTGCCCCATTCCCCCCGGCTCTAGAACTCGCGCAGCTCTTCTTCGCCAGGGCCTAACTCCTCAATGAGGATCTCCACCTGCTGCCGTTTTTGCTCCAAAAACTGGGCGCAGCGCTTTAGGGTCTGGGCGGCCTGCTGGAAGCGCTCCACCACTTCCTCCAGATCCAGCTCCCCCGATTCAATCTGGGCAATCAAACTTTCCACTTCGGCAATGGCTGCTTCGTAGCGCCAGGGATCCTCACGTTTGCGGCGGCTCATGGCTCTCCTCCACTCGGGCCCAGAGGCTTCCCGAGGCCAGTTGTATCCTCAGCCGGGTCTGCGGCGGTAGGTGGTGGGTGCGAACCAGGGATCCCCGTTCGTCCCGCACCAGGGCATAGCCCCGCCTGAGGACGGCGGCAGGGTCGAGGGCTTGCAGGTGCTCCTGGAGGGCCTGTTGGCGCTGTTGCTGCTGCTGAAGGCGATGGCGCACGGCCTGGACAAGGTGCTGCTGTCGTTGGGCTAGGCGCTCCTGCGCCTGTTGCAGCAGCCGCTCCGGATGGATTTGGGCGAGATGGCGCTGGGTGTGCTGGAAGCGCCGCTGTGCCCTCTCCAAAGCCTGCAGCGTGCGTTCGATCAACTTCTGGCGCAACTGGGATCCCTGGTGCTGCAATTCCCGCAGATCGGGCACGATCCGCTCGGCCGCCGCTGTGGGGGTGTGGGCCGCGTAGTCGGCCGCGTAGTCCGCCAAGGTCTCGTCCCGCTGGTGGCCGATCCCCGTCACCACCGGAATAGGGCACTCGGCAATGGCCCGCACCACCCGCTCATCGTTAAAGCAAGCCAAATCCTCGCCGGATCCACCCCCTCGAGCAATCAGCAGCACTTCCGCCCGCCCATCCTGTTCCACCCGGCGAATGGCCCGCACGATCGACTCCGGGGCCGCTTCCCCTTGCACCTGGGCCGGCGAAAACAGCACCCGCAGCCCGGGGTAGCGCTGGTTGAGGGTGCGGCGGATATCGCCCCAGCCGGCGGCGTCGGGAGAGCTGACGACGGCAATGCACTGAGGGTGGGTAGGTAGAGGCCGCTGGTTGTCGAACAGGCCCTCGGCAGCCAGGCGGGCCTTGAGCTGCTGCAAGCGCCACGCCAACAGCCCCTCGCCCGCCGGCAGCAGTTGCCAGATAACAAGGCGATAGTAGCTGCCGCCGCTGTAGATGCCGATTTGCCCCAGCGCAAGCACCTGTTGCCCCACTTCCGGCCAGAAGCTGAGCCGGGCAGTCTGGCTTTGCCACACAACCCCCTTGAGGACATCGCCGCTTTCCGGATCCACCAGGGTCAGGAACAGGTGGCCGTTGCGGTTGCGCTGGCAACTGGAGATTTCTCCGACCACCCACAGCCTGGCCAAGTAGGGATCCCCGGCCAGCAGCGACTTCAAGTAGCCGGACACTCCCCCCACCGAGAGCAGGGGGACTTCCTCGGCAGGAAAGGATTCTGTCCCGAATTCCAGGCCATCAAAGGCCAGAGCCATTGCTTGCGGCTCCAGATCGCGCATACGGCGCTTCCCCATGGGAATGCTCGGGATCCCATCTAGAATAGGCGACGACGGGGCGAGAGAGGAGGTGAGCTGCGGTGACCTTCGCCCATTGGCTGGGGCTGGCAGCGCTGCTGGGCCTGTTGGTTCTGCTCTGGCAGATCCGGCAGATCCTGCTATTGGTGTTTGCGGCCATCGTCTTGGCAGTAGCTTTAGACACCCTGGCTCAGATCCCGCAGCGCTACGGTTTTCGCCGTGGCCCCTCGCTCCTCATCACCGGCTTGACGGTTCTGGTGGGGGCGATTCTGGTGGGGCTGATCGTAGTGCCTCCCCTGGCGGATCAGTTGCGGCGGCTGTTTACCGATGGGGTGCCCGCTGGGATCGTGCAGGCGCAGCGGCTATTTGAGAACCTCATCCTCTCGTTGCCGACGGATATCGAGCTGCCGACGCTGCGGGAGTTGGCCAATAGTCTTGTGCCCCAGGCCACTGAGTTGGTGCGCCAGGTGCGGGACTTTTTCTCCCAGTCCTTCACCGCCTTCTTTGCCACCCTGCTCAACTTGCTGTTTGTCATCATCCTCACCATCCTATTGTTGGTGGATCCTCAAGCCTACAGCCGCGCCTTTGTCTCGGTTTTCCCCGCCTTTTACCGCCCCCGCGTCCGCTATATCCTCAAGCGCTGCGAGCTGGCGCTGCGAGGGTGGCTGGTGGGGATCCTCTTCACCAGCAGCCTGGTAATGCTGCTAAGCGGCATTGGGCTGTGGATTTTGGGCGTGCCTTTAACCTTGGCCAATGCCGTGCTGGCGGGACTGTTTAATTTCATCCCCAACATCGGCCCCACCTTGAGCGTGGTCGCCCCCATGCTGGTGGCCCTCACCGATGCCCCCTGGAAATCGCTGGCGGTGCTGGGGCTCTACATCTTCATCCAGCAGTTGGAAAGCAGCGTCTTCACCCCCATCGTCATGTCGCGGCAGGTGTCGCTTTTGCCGGCTCTGACTTTGGTGGCCCAAGTTACCTCGGCCTTTTTCTTTGGAGTACTGGGCCTGTTTTTGGCTGTGCCCTTGGCGGCCATCCTGCAAGTGTGGATCCAGGAGGTGCTGATTCGGGATGTGTTGGATCCTTGGCAGGGATCCCGGGCCCGCACCTTGCCCCTGGCCAAGGGAGATGGGATCCCGGCTCCCCAGGAGAAGCCGAAGCCTCTGCAGCCAGGGAACGAGAACACCATCCCGCTGCCGTGAGGGTAGAGAAGTTGCGGGAGCCGCGGGAAACGTAATCCTCCTTCACATTTCTTCCACAACTGCAGAGGCGCTTCTATAGTGAGGATCCCGTCTCCATCCGTTCAAGGATCGGAACCGCCATGTCCCACTTCACCACCTTGCAAGTGCAAATCAAGGATGCCGACCTGCTGGAAGAGACCCTCAAGGAATTGGGCTACACCGTGGAGCGGAACGCCAGCCTGCGCGGCTACCTCTGGAACCGCACTCGCGCCGATCTGGTGATCCGGCAAAAGAACGGCTTTGACATCGGCTTTCGCCGCAACGGGGATCACTACGAGCTTGTGGTGGATCTGTGGGGGGCGCGCATCGATCCCCAGACTTTCCTAGAGCCGATTTTGCAGCGCTACGCCCACAAGAGCTTGCTGCGCTCTGCCCGGCAGCAGGGCTTCGCCATCGAGGCGGAGGAGCGCCTAGAGGATGGCACCATCCGCGTAGTGGTGGGGCGCTGGGTATAACCAGGCCCATTGGCCTCCACCCATGCTCGGCAACTCCCGACCTGCAGTGGGCACAGGTGAGGGATCCCGGCCCCGCCCCTGGGATCTGGTGCTGGGGGGACAAGTGGCAGCCGGCGGTGCACCGATCCACGCCCTGGTCTTGGGGGGGCTTGAGGGGGCGCGGCGACGGCTCACCCAGGGCGACGAGGTGGTACGTCTGGCCACCTTGCCCCAGTTGCTGCAGTACGGGCCGGCAGGTCTGGCCGAACTCATCGAAGCACTGGCTGGCAACACCTCCTGGGCGGTGCGCCTGGCAGCGTGGCGGCTCCTCTCCCAGCTCGAGCAGCCGGAGGCAGAGGAAGCCTGTCGCACCTACAGCCCCTTTCGCCCAGTGGGAGGTGCGCAGGGGGTCATCGTGGCCTATCGGCGCGGGGAGCGGGATTTTGCCTACGCCGACCTGGAGGGAGGGGATCTGCAAGAGGCACGGCTGGGAGGTGCCAACTTCTACGAAGCTAACTTGAGAAAGGCCAACCTGCGCCTTTGCAACTTCAACGGCGCCCACCTGCGCCAGGCGGATCTGCGCCAGGCCAATTTGCAGGGAGCCAAGCTAAGCGGCGCTGTCCTCGAAGGGGCAGATCTGCGGGGAGCCGACCTGAGGGGGGTAAAAGTCAGCGGCACCAGCCTGCGGGGATCCCAGCTTTCTGAGACAACCCGGCTGGAGGAGCGGCTGCGCCACATCTGGCAGTTGCAGAACTGGGGAGGAGAGGGGCAGGATCTCTGTGGCCAAGACCTGAGCAAGGCCGACTTGAGGGGGCTGGTGCTGCGCCAGATCCGGCTGCGGGGGGCCGACCTCAGCCGCGTGGATCTGCGCGGATCCAACCTAGAGGGAGCAGACTTGCGGGGAGCCAACTTGCAGCGGGCGGATCTGCGGGAGGCCAACTTGCAAAATGCCGACCTGGAAGGAGCCGATCTCAGCGGCGCCGAGCTGCGTCAGGCCCAGTTCCAGGGGGCCAACCTGCGCCGGGCCGATGTCAGCCGCGCCAACCTCGCCCAGGCCAACCTGGAAGGCGCCCAGATCGAGGGCCTCAAGCACAGCGGATCCCGGATTGCCGGCCTGATCTTCCCCGACGGCACCCCCCTCAAGCCCTGGTGGTGGTAACAAGATACCTGCCGCTTGAGCAAGACTAACCCAACGCCGGATGATGCCAACTTTTGCTCAACGCTTCCTCGCTGCTGGGTAATCTCCCTGGGCTTATTCAACGTAAGGCGCGGGATTCCCCACCGTATAGACGGTGGGGAGGGATAGCGCCTCCTGACTGATTCTGGATATATCGCTTCACAATTTCTAGAGGTGCACTGCCGCATGAGACAATGCACTTAGAATCATGCCAAAGCTTAGCTTTTCCCCAGGACACTTTATTGAGCTGTTCTGCAAACTGTTGTCTTAGTATGCGACTTGATGCTGACTTGAGAAAAGAAACGAGGTTAGATATGTTGTTATCAGGGTGCAGGTCGATGAG
>NZ_JANSJN010000133.1:0-5799 GCF_047462555.1 Synechococcus sp. B60.1 | reverse complement strand
GGGCAGAAGAAGAGACAAAAGCTCTGCTGTCAAGCGGGTGAGGAAACCCCACCCGCCTGCGCGGTGGGGTAGTTCATCAAGACGTAAAGGCTGCCCTTTTGGGGAAAGAGACTCCAAGCTTGACAAGGGCAGAGGAGCGGCCGAAGATCGCTGCACAAGGATCCCTCACCTTGCAATGGCTGCCAAGAAAAGACCCTCGGAGCTTCAGCCCAGCCTATTTGACGATCCCCTAGAGCCACCTGCCTCTGCAACGGAGACGCTTCCCCAATGGGATCAGATCCCGCTCTCGGCTCAGGTGCCCATTCCCCCCGGCACCTATCGGGATCTAGAACAACTGGAGCAGCACTGCCGGGTCTGCCAGCGCTGTGAGTTGGCGGCCAACCGTACCTATGTGGTGGTGCACCGAGGTAACCCTAAAGCCAAGATCGTGATTGTTGGCGAGGGGCCGGGGGAAAACGAAGATCTGCAAGGCCTGCCCTTTGTAGGTAAGTCCGGCCAGTTGCTGGACAAGATCCTGGCCTCGGTGGGGCTGGATCCCGAGCGGGATACCTACATCTGCAATGTGGTCAAGTGCCGCCCCCCCAACAACCGCGTACCCACCCAGGCGGAGATGGACGCCTGCCGACCCTATCTCTTGGAGCAGATTCGCCTGGTGGATCCCTGGATCATTTTGTTGACGGGGGCCACTTCGGTGCGCTCCCTTTTGGGGGATAAGCGGGGCATTACCAAGATCCGCGGCGAGTGGATCCAGTGGCAGGGGCGCTGGTGCATGCCCATCTTCCACCCCGCCTACTTGCTGCGCAACCCTGACCGCACCCCCGGCAGCCCCAAGTGGTTGATGTGGCAGGATATTCAGGCGGTGAAGCAGAAGTACCTAGAACTTGCTGGCGCAACGCCACCCCAGCAGGACTTTTGAGCCCACTTTCCCTGTCGCTTACGTGGCCAGCGCTGCTGCCCTCACCCCCAGCCCCTCTCCCTTGGGAGAGGGGGGTATGGGATCCCTAACTTGCAGGCTTGAAGCCGCTCAGCAAGCCAAAGCGCAGCAAGCCGGTGGCATAGGCCCGCCGCATCAGGCCCAGCCCCAGCGCCCCACGAACGGTGACCCAGCCGCTGCGCACCAAAGCCGGGATCCACCGCCAATCGCGAGCCGAGGCAATTACCTCATCCCAAAAGGGGGCCACCCGCTCCGACCAGTCGGCGGTGCGCAACTGCTCGAACCCCACCTCTTGGGCCAGTGCTTCATACTCCGACAAGCTGATGACATAGGGCAGGCAGTACACGTCGTAGATCTGCTGCAAAAGCCGCTGATCCTGGCGGCTCAGGGATCCCTCGCGGTGGCACCAGGTCACCACCATCATCTGCCCGCCCGGCTGCAAGACCCGCCAGCCCTCGGCCAGAAACCGCCGCTTATCTGGCATGTGCTCGCCGCTTTCCAGAGCCCAGACCAGATCGAAAGTGTGGTCGGCAAAGGGCATTTCCAGGGCATCGGCCACCCAAAAGCGCACCCTGTGGCTCAGGCCGGCCTCCTGGGCCCGCTGCGTGGCCCGTCGGGCCTGGACAGGGCTGAGGGTAATGCCTGTTACCTCGGCGCCAAAGCGCCGCGCCAGCTCCAGGCTGCTCCCTCCAATGCCACAGCCGAGATCGAGGATGTGCTGAGGGGGTTTAGGATCCCCGATCTGGCCCCATTGAATCACTCGCTCCATGAGATCGATCTGGGCTTGGCGGCGATCCTTGCCGGTCTGGCCCGGCTCATAGTAGCCGTGGTGCATGTGCTCCCCCCACACCTGCTCCCACAGGCCGGAGGAAGCATCGTAGAAGCGGCGGATGCGTTGGTTGAGGGGGGAAGCCATCCAGTCAGGAGCGGGTCGGGATCCCTTCCATTCTGGACGATCTGGCCGTCCCTGCTGGCCCTGGACGCAGCCTGACAAAACCCCGATTAAGCTGGGAAAGTAGGCCCTTGCCGCCCATCCCCCTTTCTTAGACTGCCTTGGCCACCTCGGAATTGGCTCTGGAACAGCTTCTCTTCACCCCGGCCACACCTGCGCCTGACGCGGTGCGGGTCATCTACGCCTTTCCCAACACCTACTCGGTAGGGATCACCAGCCTCGGCTACCAGGTCATCTGGAGCCTGCTGGCCAGCCGCCGCGAGGTGGCGGTTGCCCGCCTGTTTACCGACCTGGCCGAGCCGCTGCCGCGGGATCCGGAGCTGGTGGGCTTTTCCCTGTCTTGGGAGCTGGACTACGTCCATATCCTGGATCTGTTGGAACGACAGGGGATCCCCCTCCAGGCCGAGGCGCGGGAAGAAGCGCATCCCTTGGTTTTTGGCGGCGGCCCGGTGTTGACGGCCAACCCTGAGCCCTTTGCTGCGTTCTTTGACTTGATCCTGCTGGGAGACGGGGAAGGCCTGGTGGAGCAGATGATCCAGACCTATCAGCAGGTGCGGCAGGGATCCCGGGCCGAAAAGCTGCAGGCGCTGGCTCAGGTGCCGGGGATCTACGTGCCCAGCCTCTACGAAGTCCACTACCGCGGCCCCGACGGCCCGGTGGAAAAGGTCATTCCCAAGCGGGACGGGATCCCCAGCTCCATCCGCAAGCACACCTTCCGCGGCAACACCCTCTCGGTGTCCACCGTGGTTACCCCCAAGGCGGCCTGGGAGAGCATCTACATGGTGGAGGTGGTGCGCAGTTGCCCCGAGATGTGCCGCTTTTGTCTAGCCAGCTACCTAACTTTGCCCTTTCGCGCTGCCGATGTAGAAGGGCATCTGATCCCGGCGGTGGAGCGGGGGTTGCAGGTTACCCAGCGGATTGGCCTTTTGGGGGCTTCGGTAACCCAGCACCCCCAGTTTGAGGAATTGCTGGAGTACCTGGCGCAGGATCGCTTTGAGCAGGTGCGCCTTAGCCTGGCCTCGGTGCGCACGGGCACGGTCACGCCTCGCTTGGCGCAAGTGCTTTCCCGCCGCGGCAGCCAGTCCATTACTGTGGCCATTGAAAGCGGCTCAGAACGGCTGCGCCAGGTCATTAACAAGAAGCTAACCAATGAAGAAATCTTGGCGGCGGCCGCCCACGCCCAGGCCGGCGGCCTGAAGGGGATCAAGTTCTACGGCATGGTGGGGATCCCGGCGGAAACCCAGGCCGACCTGGAGGCCACCGTTGCTCTTTTCAAGGAGCTCAAGAAGGTGGCTCCCCGCCTGCGCTTGACTTTGGGCTGCAGCACCTTTGTGCCCAAAGCCCACACCCCTTTCCAGTGGCAGGGGGTGGATCCCCAGGCTGAGAAAAAGCTGCAGTGGTATCAAAAACATCTGCGTCCCCTGGGCGTGGAGTTCCGTCCCGAAAGCTGCAGTTGGTCGGTCATCCAAGCCCTCATCTCGCGGGGGGATCGGCGGGTGGCCCGAGTCTTGCAGCTAGCCCGGCAGTGGGGCGAGTCCCTGGGCAGCTTCCGCCGCGCCTTCAAAGAGCTGCAGGGACAACTGCCGCCCTTGGACTACTACGTGCACAGCAACTGGGATCCGGCGGATCCCCTTCCCTGGCAGCACATCCAGGGCCCCCTCAGCCTGGAGCGGCTGGCCCAGCACCGCCAAGAGGCCTTCTCCACGTAGCCCAGAATCTAGGGATGGGGGCCTGCAGCGGCCAGAAACGCCTCGATCTCGGCGCGCTGGGGCAAACTGGGCTGGGCCCCAGGGCGGGTTACACACAAGGCCGCAGCGGCATTGGCAAAATGGAGGGCTTCCCTCAGGGATCCGCCAGCAGCCAGGTAGGCGGCCAAAGCACCGCAGAAGCTGTCGCCGGCAGCAGTGGTATCCACCACCAACACGGGGTGGGCTGGCAGATGGCCCCTTTCCTCCCCATCGGCCCAGACCAAGCCCGCTCCCCCCAAGGTGATGATCACTGTCGGGATCCCCTGCTGTTGCAAGGCTTGGGCCACTTTTTCGGCTTGCGCTGGCGTCTCCACTGGAGATTGGGCAAGGGCAGCGGCTTCGCTTTCATTGAGCACCAAGTAGCGCACCTGACGCAGGAGGGATCCCGGCAGGGGAGCCATAGGGGCGGGATTGAGGAGGACAGGGATCCCTTGGGCAAAGGCCTGCTCCGCCACCGCCTGCACGGTGGCTAGGGGGATTTCCAGTTGCAACAGCACTAGAGCCGCCGGCGTCCAGGGGGGCAGATGCTCTGGCAGGTAGCGACCATTGGCCCCGGGGCTAACCACAATCCGGTTTTGCCCTGCTTGATCCACGGTAATTAGAGCAATACCGCTGGGTCCTTCCAGCTGCCGTACGTAGTGGGTAGCAACGCCGTTTTGCTCCAAGTTCTCCTTTAGCAGGCGGCCAAAGCCATCGGATCCCACTGCCCCCCACATTTCCACCTGGGCTCCCGCCCGGGCTGCTGCCACCGCTTGGTTGGCCCCCTTGCCCCCAGGGTAGGTGGCGTAGTCCGATCCCAGCACCGTCTCCCCCGGCCCCGGCTGGTGTGGCACCTGCACCACCAGGTCTAGATTTAAGCTCCCCACTACGCGAACGAGGGTCGTCATTGGCTGGCTGGAAAACGTTGCCTCCAGGGTAGCCAATTCTAGCTCCCGCTACAGTCTAAGAACTCCCCACCTTGGAGCCTCTCGGCTAGCTTAGTGAGGAGGTGACGCGGAGAACGAGCCATGCTGCTAGCCACTACAGACATGCTCCAAGGTAAAGAGGTGGAGCGCTACCTGGGCATTGTTACTGCCGAGGTAGTTTATGGCACCAATGTTCTGCGGGACTTCCTTGCTGCCCTCCGCAACATTATCGGGGGACGCACAAGAACCTACGAAGAAGTGTTCGAGAATGCTCAGAAAAAGGTTTTGGAAGAGTTGGAGCAGCGAGCCAAACGTTTGGGAGCAAATGGCATCCTAGGCGTTACCATTCATACCAACATGAGCACGACGCTGATCCTCGTTACCGCCGCCGGCACCGCCGTCAAGTTGCGCTAAGCCTTTCCCCTTAGGCCAGGCTCTCCATCACTGCCTCGTCAATCTCGAAATTGGCGTAGACATTTTGCACATCGTCCAAGTTGTCCAGCCGTTCCATGAGGGTCAGCACCAGCTTGGCCGTCTCGGGATCCTCCACATGCACTTCTGTGGAAGGGATCCAACGGATGGCCGCCTCCTGCACCCGGTAGCCCTCTTTTTTAAGGTAGGTGGCCACCTGCTCCAGCAGGGTGTAATCGCAATAGACCTCTGCGCCGGTCCCCTCCACCTTGAGATCCTCCCCCCCTGCTTCGGCTACCGCTAGCAGCAGAGCTTCGGGATCTGTCACCTCCTCTAGGTTGATCACCCCTTTTTGCCGAAACAGCCAGCTCACGCAGCCGCTTTCCCCCAGGCTGCCGCCGACTTTGCTGAAGGCTTCCCGTACCTCGGCAGCCGTGCGGTTGCGGTTATCGGTCATGGCCTCAATCAAGACAGCCACACCCCCAGGGCCGTAGCCTTCGTAGCGGATTTCCTCCAGGGGGCTGTCGTCGGTCCAGTTGCCGGATCCCTTGGCGATGGCCCGTTCAATGTTCTCGGCGGGCATGCCTGCCGCCTTGGCTTTCTCTACCGCCGAGCGCAGCCGAAAATTGGCTTCCGGATCCGGCAGGCCGCTGCGCGCTGCCACGATGATGGCGCGGGAAAGTTTGGTAAATAGGCTGCCTTTTCTGGCATCTACGCGGGCTTTTTGCCGCTTAATGTTGGCCCACTTGCTGTGTCCTGCCATAGCTGCACACTGGTCAAGCAGTAGGAGGGAAGAGATCCCCTTAACTCCGAAGCCTAGATCACCCCAGGCCCAGGACTCAACCCCAC
>NZ_JANSJN010000132.1:0-6011 GCF_047462555.1 Synechococcus sp. B60.1 | reverse complement strand
GAAAAGGTGCGAGCGTCAAAGGACTCCGTCCCGCTAGCGCGAAAGGTCACAAAACCCCCCTTGAACGCTTTGACCGGGCGGTTCTTTTGGCGGGCAACCTTGCGCGAGCCTGCAACCCGCCTGCACACCTGTTGTGCCAGGTTGCTGGATAGTCCAAAGCGGGTACGAATTTCGCGGTAGCAAAGAGATTGGAGCTTAACGGCGTTGACTATCTTCTCCGGTGTGTTCTCGTTCACCCAGTAAGGCCTCCGGCCCGCTGGCGCGAGCAAGGCTCGCGCAAAAGCGTCTGGCGTCGCCTCCAGCTTGGCGGCTTGCGACGCAGACACCTTGAGCTTGCAGGAGATAGTCAGGACTTGGGGCATGCCCCTATCTTTTTTTTTATTGTTGTCCGGCTTCTCGCATTCCTCCCGACACAAGGACTCCGTCCCGCTTCACGACTGGCTACGCCAGAGCGCGGGCCTCCTGCGGTTTCTAGCTGAAGAGACTGCACAATTGGGTTCAGCCGGGGAAGTTCCTTCTGCCTGCTTCTCTCACCAAAGGATGCTGCTGGGATTTTCCCGGCTTGCTCTTCTTAGTAGCCGACACTCACGAGGAAACCCAAGGCTTTTGCCCGGAGGCTGGTCTTGTTGCCCTGTGGAGCAGAAAGTTTTGGTCTGTTCAGCGCAAGGGGAAGGTCAGGCGGCAGCGGGTTTTGAAGCTGTCATCAGCTTAGGGCTCCCGTTGTGCCCGTTCAGGGCAGCGGGTGAGCCGGGCTTTTTCTCATCCTCCGACAACAATAGGTCGCGGATAAGCCGAGCTGCCGAGCGTTGCAACCAGCGGGAGGCCAATTGCCGGCCCAGTTGCTGGGCCTCCGGCTTGGTAGCTATCTTGGCAACAATGGGCAAAAGCTGTAGTGGCTGAAAGGCGGGGTTGCTGCTGAGGATTTCCCACAGGCGTTGCAAATGAGCCAGGCCGTCTGCGGTTCCGTTCCCCGAGCTGGAGAAAAGCACATCCACCAGCCGCTCCCGCAAGAAGGCCCCCCGTTCGGAAAAGATAAAATCGATGGCCTTTTCCAGGGATCCCTGCAGGTCGAAGTCTTCGCTGTTGGCGGCGTTGCGCAGCAGGTTCTCCAGGCGGTTCCAGCGAAATTGCCCTTGGTTAAACAGCAGCTCCCGCAGCGAGGTGCGCAGCTCTGGGGCCGGGTCGGTGAGCAGGCGCTGGGCCACATAGGGATAGGCTACGCTCAACACCTTGAAATTGGGATCCAAACCAATGGCGATCCCCTCCAGAGTGAGCAAAGAGCGGATGATCAGGGCGTAGTAGGCGGGCACACGGAAGGGAAAATCGTACATCACTCCCGAGAGCCTATCCGTGATGCTTTTAAAATTCAGCTCGGCCACGGAGCTGCCCAGGGCCTCGGCAAAGACAGCTTCCAAAGCAGGGATGATGGGGGTGAGATCGGTATTGGGATCCAGGAACTCCAGATCCACGTAGTCCTGTGCCAAGGCAACAAAATCCCGGTTCACCAAGTGGACGATGGCCTTGATCAGGCCGTAGCGCTGGTGGGGCTGGATGGTGCTCATCATCCCAAAGTCGATGTAGGCCAGCCGCCCGTCGTACATGGCCAAGAGGTTGCCCGGATGGGGGTCGGCGTGGAAAAAGCCATGCTCCAAAAGCTGCTTAAGGGAGCAGTTAACCCCAATCTCGATCAGGTGCCGCCCGTCCAAACCTGCCGCAGTGATCTTGTCAAGCTGGGTTAGCTTGATGCCGTCAATCCACTCCATCGTCAGCACCTTGGTGCGGGTGTACTGCCAATAGATTTTCGGGGCGTAGATGGAGGGGTGGCGGTACAGCTCCAGGAAGCGCTCGGCATTGCGGCCCTCTTGGGTGTAGTCCATCTCCTCGTAAAGCCGCCCAGCGAACTCATCCACAATGCCCACCAAGTCGCTGCGGATGCGGCGGAAGGTGCGCTTGGCCCAGGCGGCCAGACTGCGGATGATGTACATGTCCAGGGAAATGCGCCCGATCAAATCGGGCCGCTGCACCTTGACGGCGACTTTCTCCCCTGTGTGCAGATAGGCCTGGTAAACCTGCCCCAGGCTGGCAGCGGCAACCGGCTCCGGGCCAATCTCGCGAAAGATCTGCTCTACCGGTTGGCCAATTTGCGACTCAATGAGGGCAAAGGCGGTGGCATTGTCGAAGGGGGGCAGCTCATCCTGAAGCTTGGCCAGTTCTTCCAAAAAAAGAGGCGAGACCAGATCGGGACGGGTGGAGAGGGCCTGGCCGATTTTGATAGCTGTCGGCCCCAATTGCGTGAGGATCTCCCGCAGCCGTGCCGCGTGCTTAGGCCGATTTTTCAGCTCCACCCCTCGCCAGCGATCCCAAAACACCCAGGCCAACAGGCCCAAAAAGGGGGTGATCAACTGGAATAGACGCCCCAGCACCAGATCCCAGCGTCCCCGGTATTGCTCAGCCACTTGCTCCGGGTTGTAACGCAGGGCTGGCTGCGACGGAGGGAAAACAGCCTCAGGCCCCGCCGCTGCCGAACTCAGGCGATGCTGTGTTGCCACGGGTTTGGTTACTGCTGGTGTTGACGGTGTTGCGCCCATAGAAGCCCCAACGGATCTCGTAACACATCTTAACTTGCTGGCTCGGGTGCGGTGAAAATGGTCTTCTCGCCAAACCTGCGGCCGAACTCAGGCGAAAAGTAACACCCAACCGCTCGAGGGAAGCCTCATAGACGAAAGCTTTGTGTCTGAGGCGGATCCCTTACGGTTGCTTTCCGTGAGGACTTGCAAGCCCAAGACTGTGAGCGGGACAGCCTCAAGAGGGGCTTTACGGCGCTCTTTGATAGGGATTAAGATACGGCTGCAAACCGATACCAATTGGTGCGATCCTAGGCAAGGGATCTGCCACTATGCATGCAAGCTTCCTTCCCCACCGTTTTATGGGTTGATGGCTACAACATTATCGGAGCTTGGCCCAACCTAAAGAAGTTGGCACGTTGCTCCCTGATGGACTTGGCGCGTCTGCGCCTGGTGGAGTCTTTGGCCAGCTACGTGGCTTTCCGCGGCTACCGGGCAACTGTGGTGTACGACGCCTATACCCAGTTCACTCCCGCCCGACAGGAGCGCTCTCCCTCCGGCATCGAGATTCTCTATACCGCTTATGGGGAAACTGCCGACGCTTGCATCGAGCGGCTCTGCGCTCAGTTGCAAGCAGATACCTATCGGGTACGGGTAGCCACCTCAGATCGTGTCCAGCAGTGGGTGATCGGCGGCTACAACGCAGAATGGATCTCGGCAGAACAACTGTGGGCGGAAGTGCAGGAGGCCCAAGAGCAGATCCGGTGCATCAAGCCCAAGCGCCTACCGAGCAGGCGGGGTATTGATTCCTACTTGGACGCAGAGACCCTCTCTCGCCTAAACCGCTGGCGACTCTCCGGTCGGGATCCCATACATTAACTGGCGAGGTGCTCTGAGGCAAACCTGATACCGGAGCAGGGTCTCTCCCACACTGGTTGATATGGGTTGCCTAGGTCGCCAAAGCCCTTCTCAGGGTAGGCAAAAGCGGGATTTGGCTTCAGAGATCCAGATCTGCTTTAATGTAGCGAATGTAGTGAAGCCCTGTTCTCTCCTTTGGGAGCTCATTCTAGGAACCCGACTATGGCAGATGGCGAATACAAGCCTGGGCTAGAAGGCGTTCCAGCCACGCGTTCTAACATTAGTTTTGTCGATGGCCAGGCAGGGATCCTGGAGTATCGGGGCATCCCCATTGAGGAACTGACAGCCCACAGCACCTTTTTGGAGACGGCCTATCTGCTGATCTTCGGCAAGCTGCCGACGCAATCCGAGCTGGACAACTTTGATCAGGCCGTCCGCAGCCATCGGCGGGTCAAATACCGCATCCGCGACATGATCAAGTCGTTTCCTGAGTCGGGCCACCCGATGGATGCCCTGCAAACCTGCGTGGCAGGCTTGGGGATGTTCTATCCAGTGCGGGAGGCGGATCCCGACTATGTGTTTGGCACGGTTACCCGTCTGCTCGCCAAGCTGCCGACCATGGTGGCCATGTTTCACCAGATGCGCCAGGGTAACGATCCCATCCCCCCCGACGACAGCCTGGATCATGCCGCCAATTTTCTCTACATGCTCTCCGGCAAGAAGCCGGATCCCTGGCTGGCCCGCATCTTCGATACCTGTCTGATCTTGCACGCCGAACACACGGTCAACGCCTCTACCTTTGCCCTGCTGGTAAGCGCCTCTACCCTGGCCAGCCCCTACAGCAGCCTGGCCACGGCGGTGGGCACCCTTTCGGGGCTGTTGCATGGGGGAGCCAACCAACAGGTGATGAGGCTGTTGCGGCAAATCGGCTCGGTGGAAAATGTGCGCTCGTTTATCGAAGAGAAGCTGGCCAAAAAAGAGCGCATCATGGGCATGGGCCATCGCGTTTACAAGGTGAAGGATCCGCGCGCCACCATTCTGCAGCGGCTGGCCGAGGAGCTGTTCGAGCGCTACGGCCACGACAAGTACTACGACATCGCCCTGGAAGTGGAGCGGGTGTGTGCGGAGCTGCTGGGGCCCAAAGGAATTTACCCCAACGTGGACTTCTACTCGGGGTTGGTCTACGCCAAGCTAGGGATCCCGGAAGATTTGTTTACGCCGGTATTTGCCATTGCCCGGGTGGCGGGTTGGCTGGCCCATTGGCGGGAGCAGTTGTCGGATAATCGGCTCTTCCGACCCACCCAGGTGTACACAGGTGAACGCCAGCAACGCTACATCCCCATCGAGGAGCGGGGTTGAGAGCGGTTTGACAGAGCACTGGGCCGGGATCCAAACTCAATAGAGCCCAAATGCGTGGGTGAGGTGGTGCGTTGAGCCCTTTGGATTCTCCCCTTTGGCGAGACGGGTTCACCCTCTTCTTGAGCATTGTGGTGCAGGCCATGCCGTTTTTGCTCTTGGGGGTGTTCCTCTCCGGGCTGATGGCCGTGTTCGTAGAGGGATCCCAGTTGGCCCGTTTCCTACCCAAAGGCAAAATCGGCAGCGCGGTGGCCGGCGGTGCTCTGGGGTTCTTCTTCCCGGTGTGCGAATGCGGCAATCTGCCCGTGGCCCGGCAACTGGTGATCAAAGGGATCCCACCCTATGTGGCGGTGGCTTTTTTGTTGGCAGCGCCGGTGTTTAACCCGGTCGTGATCTTCTCCACGTGGATTGCCTTTCGCAGCATGCCGGAGCTGGTGGTCTACCGGGTTCTTTTTTCTTTTGGCATTGCCGTGGCCATCGGCTTGCTCTTCAGCGTGCAAAAAGATCTGGAGCCTTTGTTGCAACCGGCGGTCTGGCGAGAGCTGCAGCGCAACCCCTGCCAAGAGGCAGCTCTGAAAAGCACCTCCTGCTCGCCGTTGTTGCAGGGGGGCACCTTTTGGATTGGATCCCAGGGCCATGCTCAAGGGGCTGCTGGCGGATCCCTGGCCACTCTGCAGACTGCCGAAGAGGTGTATCGGGCAGCGCTGGCCGCTGCCCCTGCTCTCTCTTGGCGGCAAAAGGGATTGTTGCTGCTGCAAACCTGGGCTAGAGAGATTCGCGAGCTGGGATCCGTGCTCATCCTGGGCTCGGCAATAGCGGCCTTTGTGCAGACGGTGATCCCGCGTTCGTTTGTTCTAAATTATGGCCAAGATGAACTGGTCTCGATCCTGATCATGATGGCCCTGGCCGGGATCATTTCTATCTGCTCGACGGTGGATGCCTTTTTTGCCCTCTCCTTTGCCGCCACCTTCACGCCGGGATCCCTGTTGGCCTTTATGGTGTTTGGGCCGATGGTGGACTTGAAGGCTATTGGCTTGATGCTGACTTTGTTCAGGCCCCGCGCCATTTTCTACTTGGTGCTCCTGACTTTTCAGTTCACTTTAGTAGGGGCTTTGGCCATCAATTACTGCGCCAGTTAACTCGCCTGCTCCTGCATTTGCTCAACGTAAGGCGCGGGATTCCCCACCCGGGTGGGGAGGGATAGCGCCTCCTGACTGATTCTGGATATATCGC
>NZ_JANSJN010000131.1:0-6065 GCF_047462555.1 Synechococcus sp. B60.1 | reverse complement strand
CTGATCCCCAGCCGCTCTGCCGTTTCTTTCTGGGTGAGGTCGTAGAAGAAGACAAATTCCAAAATCTGGCGGGTGCGTTCTTCCAGCTTGGCTAAGGCATGTTGCAGACGGATGCGGTCTTCTTCAGCCAGTTGAAAGCTGCGGTAGCGCTGATCGGGAACGACATCTCCCAACGCAACACTGTCTTCCTCAGTTTGAATCGGGGCATCGAGGCTGAGCAAGAGGCTGTTTTGTCGAGCCAGCTCCATCTCTCGCCATTCCTGCTCCGTTAGTTGCAAGGCTTCCCTCACCTCCGCCTCAGAGGGGGGACGGCCCAACTCTTGCCGCAGGCGCGCAATCACCTTCTTGGCTTGCCGCTGCAGAGTCACCCAGCGGCGTGGGATCCGCATTGTTGGGCTTTTGTCTCGCAGGTAGTGTTGAATTTCTCCGCGAATGTAGGGCATAGCGAAGGAGCTGAAGGCCAGGCCGCGGGTAATATCGAAGCGCTCGATGGCTTGGATGAGCCCTATGCATCCCACTTGCACCAGGTCGTCGTAGGCCTCATTGCATTGGCTGCGCCAGTGGTGGGCTTCTTTACGCACCAAGCCCAGGTTCATTTCCACCAGCCGGTTGCGCAGGGCCGGATCCCGAGTCTGGTGGTACAGTCGCAACAGTGCAGCAGTTTGAGCTTTAACATCTTCATGTTTGGATGCCATAGACGCACCCACAGCTCGGGATCCAGAATCGCCAATACTAGCTTTAGTCAAAGATAGGGGAGCCGCGGCTGTCGATGGCGTTGGCGGCTCGGAGGCGTCGAGAGAAGACCGCTGAGGAGCTGTTAGCATAGACAACTACTTTTTTTCTTTTCTTTACTTTTTGAGCTGCAGTCATTTAAGACCCGATCAGTACCCAAACAACTCAAAGGCGGCGGATGCCAGGCGAAACCAGACTTCCCCTGGAACCAACCGCGAAGAAGCTTGCAGGCAGACAGTATCAGGTTGTGTCCATGAAAATGCTACCAGATGTTAAGAAGAACACATCCTGCCCCCGAGATTTGCCAGGAGCTGGAGTGTTCTCAGTTTGCTCAGGTTTTTCGCTGTAAGCAACAGCATCTCTACGGAAAATCAGCGGGTTTCCTCTGCATTGGGCGGAGCCACCAGATTGCTGTTGCCGGCCCATCCTCTGGAACTCAGGACGCAGACGATGAGCAACTAAAGTTGCTTACGGGCTTTTCCGCCCCGCACGAAATACGGAGCTACCAAGCTATCCCTCCGTGTCGGTTCCAAGGCCGGAGAGGGCTGTCAGGAAGGCCGTAAAGCTCGGCTCACTGCGAATGAGGTCGAAATAGGGCTCAGAGGAGAGCAAGGGGCGGTAGCGCTCCGGCTGCAGGCGCAGGGCTTGCTCCAAGGCTTGCAGAGCCTGGGGCACCTGACCTTCCCAGGCGCAGCAGCAGGCTTTGGCGTAGTGGGCCTCGGCATCTTCGGGATCCATCTGCAGGGCCCGGTCAAAACTCTGGATGGCCAGCCCGTAGAGGTTTAAGTCCATCAGCACCAGGCCGCGCTGCACCCAGATCTGAGGGCGCTGGGGATCCTGGGCCAGGGCGCGGTCGTAGCTGTTGAGAGCTTCCATCCAGTTGCCCAGGCGGTGGTGGGCAAGGGCGTGGCCGGCCCAGAGGGAAGCCGATGCGGATCCCAGTTGCAGGGCCCGTTCATAGCTGGCCAGGGCCTCGGCGTAGCGCTCCAGGTGCACTAGGGCCAGCCCGCGACTTTGCCAAACCTGGGGATTGCTGGGGTTAATGGCCAGGGCTTTGTCGTAGCTAGCTAGGGATCCCTGCCACTGCCCCAGCGAGGCCAAGGTTAGCCCGTGCAGATACCACGTTTCCGAGCTATCGGGGCGGAAGGTGAGAATCTGCTCGTAGGCGCGCAGGGCCTCTTGGTAGCGGCCCAGTTGCCGCAGTGTGTTGGCCTGGTTAAAGCGGGCCTCAAAAAAATCCGGCTTTAGGTGCAAAGCCCGCTCGTAGCTGGCCAGCGCTTCCTGGTGACGGCCGAGATCGTCCAGTAGAGAGCCGCGGTTGTTCCAGGCTTCGGGAAAATCTGGCTTTAGCTCCAGGGCACGATCGTAGCTGGCCAGGGCAGCTTGGGCCTGCCCCAGGTGGTCGAGGGTGGTGGCGCGGTTGTACCAGGCAATGGGATCCTGGGGCCGATCTGCCACCGCCTGTTCGAAGGGCTGCAGTTGGGCCCCCTGTTCCACCGTAAGGGCAGAGAGGTCAACCGCCGTTGCCGGCCAAACAGTTGTCGAGTCTGGGGGAGCAGCCTGCTGCTGTCGTCGCAGCCACCAGGCCCAGCCGCCGGCCAAGAGCAACAGGCCCACCCCCAGCAGCAGCACACCCACATCGCTCGGAGCAATCGCAAACGGCATGACCCACTTCCTTGCCGCGCGACTCTACATCATCACCAAAAACGGCAGGGGATCGCTGGGCCCTGCCGGCGAGATCAGCTCGATGCGTTTTTCGCCAGGGTAGGTGCTGGGATCGATCTCAAAAGTTACGGTCAGTGCCTCGGCAGTGGCCTGCACCGGCCCTTGGGAGCGCCCTAAGGGATCCCCGAAGCTAACCCGGATCCCTTTGCCCGCCGGGCTGACGCGGATCTCCGTCACTTGATCCAGATGGGATCCCTCCAGTGTACAGACGATAACATCGCCCACAAAGGCTTCCAGAGGCCATCCCCGCCGTACCTGCGGTCTTGACATGCTCGCCCCACTCCTTGGTTATCGACGGTTATCGACGTTGCCCTTGGATCCCTTGGCCCTGCTGCGTCGCCCGCGGTCTTGGATCCGCTAACGCCAAGCTCAGGGCTATCGAGAAGGGCTACCTGATGTTTAGCCCAAAGTTCCCGGCATGACAAATGGCCGCTGACCCTGCGGGAACAGCCCCAATCCAGCCCTCTTCCAAACCCGAGGAATCGGGGACGGTCAGCGTGGCCGTTCCCCGCACCAACCAATCGGAAGAGGAACCAACGCTCACCAGCCGCGGCACCTCTTCCAGGCTATCGGCCACGGCAAACAGCACCCGCCCTCGCGCCTGGGGATCCCAGCCCAGCAGCTCGGCATATCCCAGGGCCGGCGGTGGCTCCCAAACCTGTACCGGCGGGATCCCGGTCGAGTCGGTGGGCAAGGGCCAGATCACCGCCCGATCCCAGCTCAAATCGGTTTGGAACCAGCCTGTGTACTCCCGCGCCAGCAGAGTGTTGTCCTGCCAGGCCAGAGGCAGGATCATGGCAAAATCCAAGGGCTCGGCGGGGTCGTACACAGACGCTGAAGCTTGATAGATCACTTGCAAGGCTTGGGTACGAGTGTTCTTGGCAAACAACACACTGGTCAACCGACTGGCCTGAGGGGTGGCCACCAAATCCAGCCGCGTGTACACCTGCCACTGCGGATCCGGTGCCGGCAGAGGCCGGCTGCGCAGCAGGCCAATCAGCGTACACTGCCGTTGCCGCGCCTGCTCCTGCAGGGCATACACCCACTCCCACGGCACGGCCAGCGGCGGAGAAGGGATCCCCTCCGCAGCCGCCATCGTCGCCAACAGCAGGGATCCCATGGCCGCAGACAGAGCCCCTCTCCACCACCGCCCCTTTCGCCAGACAGAAGCTGCCATCGTCACCCAACCTGCGGCCAGGCCAAACTCTCTAGCTCCCCTCGGCCAAGCGCAGTTGCACCGAGCGGCCATGGGCGGGCAGCCCCTCCGCTTGTGCCAGAGCTTGGATCGCGCCAGCCACCTCCTGCAAAGCTGCCGAGCCGTATTGGATCAGGCTGGAGTACTTCAGGAAGGTCTCTACCCCTAGAGCTGAGGCGTAGCGAGCCGCCCCCGCCGTGGGCAAGGTGTGGTTGGGCCCGGCCAGGTAGTCTCCCACCGCCTCTGGAGTGTAGTGCCCCAGGAAGATTGCCCCCGCATGGCGAATGGGATCCAGCAGGGCCCAGGGATCCGCCACCTGCAGCTCCAGGTGCTCCGGCGCGAACTGGTTGGACAAGTTGACTGCTGTCGCCAGATCCGGCACTACGGCAATGAGCCCGTAGTTGGCCACCGCCTTTTCCACCATCAGGCGATTGGGGTGGGTCTCCAGTTGGGCCGCCACCGCCTGCTGCACCTGTTGGGCCAACTGGAGATCGGGGGTGAGGAGAACGGCCGCCGCCAGGGGATCATGCTCGGCCTGGGCCAGAAGATCGGCGGCAACATAGAGGGGATTGGCGCTCTCGTCGGCGATGATCAACACCTCGGAAGGCCCTGCCAGCGAGTCGATCCCCACCGTGCCGTATACCAGCTTCTTGGCCAAAGTCACGTAAATGTTGCCGGGGCCGGTGATTACATCCACCTTGGGGATGGTCTCGGTGCCATAGGCCAGCGCCGCAATGGCCTGGGCCCCGCCAACGCGATAGATGGTGTGGATGCCCACTTCTTGGGCGGCCACCAAAATAGCCGGGCTGATCCCCTTGCCCCCCAGCCCGTCCGATCCCGGTGGGGTCACCATGACAATCTCGGGCACCCCCGCCACCTTGGCCGGAATGGCGTTCATCAACACGGTGCTGGGATAGGCGGCCCGCCCTCCTGGAATGTAGAGGCCGGCGCGGTCCACGGGGCGGTACTGCTTGCCCAAGACAATCTCAGGGCCGGGAAAGCTCACCCAACTGCTGGGCACCCGCTGCCGGTGAAAGGCTTCAATGCGCTGTTTGGCCAGGCGCAGGGCCGATAGCAGTTGCGGCGATACCGCCTGGTAGGCCGCCTCCAGCTCCGCCCCCGAGACCTTCAGCTCTGCCACGCTTAACTCCACCTGGTCAAACTCAGCCGTGTAGGCCAGTAGAGCGCGATCCCCCTGACGGCGCACTGCTTGCAGGATCTCCCGCACAGTGGCCTCACGGTGCAGGTTCTGGTCAGCCTGAGTGCGCTCCGAGATCCGTCTAAGCTCGGCTTCAGCCTCGGTTAGCTGGGTGACGATTCTCAGCATGGCAACTCCTTCGCCTAGCGTGCCGTAAGCAGATGGTAGCGAGGGATCCGGTGGCATCGCGGTAGCAAAGCAGATCCTCACTCCACCGGTTCGTGGTGGCCAGAGGAGCCATCCTCGGTCAGGGATCCCGTCTGCACCTGGGGTGATCTGCTATGGTCATAGCTTAGCCTGGATTTTCCGCGGCCAAGAACCGGCCATGGCGCTTTGAGGACGCTGTTTGAAAAGCAGCTTCCTCTGCTTTTACCAGCGCAATTCAGCCGATTTGATTAAATTGCGAAAGTCGTGGATCACCTCTTCGCAGCGGCGGAAAAAAGCCAGTACCCAGTCCCGCAGCACCTTTTGTTGAGATTCGTCCAGCTCCTTGAGGGTGCCCCGGTAGTGGATTTGGCCGCTGCGCTCGATCTCGAACTGGTTGAGCCACTCGGCTGAGGATCCCTGGCGTTCCACCACTTCCTGCCGCGCTGCCTTCCAATAGTTGACGATCACTGCCTTGCCCAAATAGCCGCTTGTGATCTGGCAGAGGCGATTGAGAGATTGCACAAAGACATCCATCTGCATGCGGCTGCCTGTCGCTGCCGGCTGGGTTGCCTCCTCCCTTGGTGTGGGCTTCCCTTCTGCTAGGGTGGAGCTGGGTTGGGTAGGGTTCCGGACGGCCTCCGCCTGGCTGGTCAACAGGCGAAAGGTGGCCAGGCCCTTCGGCGTATCCTGTTGCAGCTCGGCTCGCAGGCGGTTGACGGCCAAGGTGTAGACCGGCATCACCAGCTCGTCATTGACCGCCACCAGCAACACCCACTCCGGCCCTAAGGGGTAGACAAAGACTCGTTGCTCGGCAAACTGAAAGTCAAAGTAGTCAAGGCCTGGGGGCATGGTCTGCAAAACCTGAAACAGCCCTTCGGCAAGGGCCTGCTGCTGCCGGCTGTCCAAGTTCTGAAAAGAGCGGTAGAAAAAAGGGCGGCCTGTCCGACTCAGGAGCGCCACCCCCATCACCCCCCGGATGGACAAAAAACTCTCGAGTGTTTCCTTCTCCATGCCCCTCAGGAGCCAACTCGGCCAACACAGCAGAGTGGGTCGGTAGCCCCGTACTTT
>NZ_JANSJN010000130.1:0-6131 GCF_047462555.1 Synechococcus sp. B60.1 | reverse complement strand
GCTTCAGCTCTACTTCAGAGACCCGGTACACGGGATCGATGAAGCAACTGGGGCAGAAGAAGAGACAAAAGCTCTGCCGTAAAGCGGGTGAGGAAACCCCACCCGCCTACGCGGTGGGGTAGTTCATAGATGCGGTGCCGGGGGCCGCGCCTAACCGGGAGGGCCTGGTGCTGCTGGATCTGGAAATAGAGGCGGGGAGAATTGCTCACATCCAATCAGCCAATGGGATCCCACCTCAGGGGATCGCGAGCATAGATCTGAGGCGGGGCCAGGTGTGGCCCTGTTTTGTCGATATCCACACCCACCTGGACAAGGGGCACGTGTGGCCGCGCACCCCCAACCCCGACGGCACGTTTGCCGGGGCAATCCGAGCCGAGCAGGAAGACTGGGCCAAAATGGAGCGGGCCTACGCCGGCAGGCACGAAAAACTTTGGCAGGATATCTACCGCCGCTGCGACTTTGGCCTGCGCTGCAGCTATGCCCATGGATCCCAGGCGGTGCGCACCCACCTGGTCTGCAACGGCCCCCACGCCCAGGTGAGTTGGGAGGTGTTTGCCCAGTTGCGGCGAGAGTGGGCGGGCAGACTGGAGCTGCAGGCAGTGACGTTGACCCATTTGGACTTCTTTCTCACGCCGGCAGGGGAGAAGCTGGCGGACAAGGTGGCAGAGCTGGGCGGGATCCTAGGTGGAGTAGCGGCGATGGGGCCGGAGCTGGATGAGCAGTTGGAGCGGGTGTTTGCCCTGGCCCAGGAGCGGGGGCTGGATCTCGACTTCCACACCGACGAGACGGAGGATCCGGGATCCCTCACGTTGAGACACGTGGCAGCAGCAACCTTGCGCCATGAGTTTTTCGGCCAGGTGGTGTGCGGCCATTGCTGCAGTTTGGCGGTGCAGCCACCGCAGGTGGCCCACCAGACCATGGCCCTGGTCAAAGAGGCGGGGATCGCCGTGGTCAGCCTGCCCATGTGTAACCTCTATTTACAAGACCGCCGCCCCGGCCACACGCCCCGCTGGCGGGGGGTAACGCTGCTCCATGAGCTGAAGGCTTTGGGCGTGCCGGTGATGATAGCCAGTGACAACTGCCGGGATCCTTTCCACGGCTTCAGGGATCACGACGGCCTAGAAGTGTTTCGGGAGGCCACCCGCATCCTGCACCTGGACACCCCCTACGGGGATTGGCCGCAGGCCATCACTGCCACCCCGGCCCGTAGGATGGGCTTGGTAGAGGCCGGACAAATTGGGGTGGGCCTGCCGGCAGACTTGGTGCTGTTCAAGGGCCGGGGGTTTGACGAGCTCCTTTCCCGACCTCAGCACGATCGGGTGGTGCTGCGCCAAGGCCAGCCCATCGACACGGCGCTGCCGGACTACGCAGAGCTGGACAACCTGATGGAGGGGGTGGGGCGGGCTTAGCCAGCAGGGTTGGAGAGCCAGGCTTTAATCTGGGCGGCAATGCGCTGAGCAGCGCCAGGGGATCCCATACGCCGCTGCCCGTGGGCCCGCAGTTGGGCGGCGTAAGCGGGATCGCTGGCCAGGCGGTCTAGAATTTGGCAGAGCACGGCAGGGGCCTGCTGGGGTGAAGTGAGGTGGACGGCGGATCCCAGGAGACGGGTTTGAGCTTCGGCAAAGCGGGGGGTAAATTGCGGCCCCTCCCCCGGCAGGGTGACCACCGGCTTCCCCAAGCCCACACATTGTTCGGTGGCCGTCCCCGCCATGGCCAGCACTGCCGTGGCCCGGTGGGCACAGGTGCCGAAATCTCCCCACACCAGGAGCAGGTCGCGGCGCCAAGAGGGGATCTTCTCCTGAAGAGGTGCCCGCTCCAGGTTGGGGCTGAGGGCGGCGTAAACTTGGATTTCCGGCGGCAGTTGCTCGACCACCTGCATCATCAAGGCCCAGTTGCGGTAAGCCTCTGGCGGGCGGGATCCCGGCAGCAGCAGCACCGCAGGCCGGTCGGGATCCAAAGGCAATTCTCCCCGCGGCTCCAAGTCATCCATCATCGGGTTGCCCAGGTAGAAAGCCCGGAGGCCCCGCTTTTGCAGAGCGGTGGCCGTCAGCTCATCTCGCAAGAAGGAGCCGCGACAGCGCCTACGGGCCATGAGCCAGCGTTCCCAGGGCAGATAATCGGAAACCGGCTGTCTCAGCCAAGCGCGGCGGTAGGGCCCTTGTTCGTCCCGCCAATAATAGTCCGACTTGGCTGTGCCCACAAAGACGTAGGGGCTGCCGCTCCACCAGGCCATTAACAAAGGCACAATGTCCCCCACCGCCAGCACCAGCTCCACTTGAGCCGCCGCCTGGCGAACCAAAGCCAATTGCCGCCCGGTCAGGCCCAGCAAGCCAGCACGCAGATCCCGCCACAACTGCCGCCAATCTTGATAGATAAATCCCCCCGAAGGCATCACCTGGGTCAGGGGCAGCAGCGGGATGCCGCGGCGGCAATAGGCGGTGCCTTCCCCCACAATCGGCAGGGCTTGCACCGAGATCCCCAGGCCAGTCAGGGCCAGGGCGATGCGACTACCTACCTCATCTTCCCCGTGGCCATTGCTCAGGCACAGCACCCGCGACAAATTCTGTGGATTCATTGGCTAGAGGATGGGGGTTCAACTCTGAAGTGTTGCCGCCTCTATTCGAGCTAAACGAGCAGAACTTCGTAGCCTACCCAAAATCTCCCCTTAAAATAGAGCCAACCTGCGAGGGGAAGCCAGGGTGATGATCCGCAATGAGCGACAACGAGCTGAGTTTATTGCAGCGGTGGAAGCTTTGCACCTGGAAGGCCCTTACTTCGTCGAGACCCGTCTTACCCGTCAGCGAGGGCATTTTTGGCGGGCGGTGAAGGATGTGGCCGCCGGCCAGCCCTGGTGGGAGATCCGCTACTTTCCTGCCTGCGAGTGCTACGCTTGGGCCTACCTGCCGGAAGGGATCGGCCCCCGCGAGTTTGCCTGGGGACACACGCCGCAGCAGGCTTTCCTCAACGCCCTTTGGCACCAGCCTGCTTCCTTTGCGGACAAAGGCTAGGGCAGGTGCCAGAAAAACCGTTTCAACTTAGTTTCAACTTACAGTAAAAAAAGATTAAAACTCCCACACGCAGGGGACATGAAACCGCAGGCCGTCGCCCGTATCTTGGATGCCAACCTCGACCGAGCTCGTGAGGGATTACGGGTGCTGGAGGAGTGGTTTCGCTTTGGCCTAGAAAACGGCGAGCTGGCTGGCGAATGCAAGGCCATGCGCCAGGCCCTAGCTCGTTGGCACAGCGACCCGCTGCGGTTGGCCCGCGACACCGCTGCCGACCCGGGCACCCAGATCTCCCATCCCCAGGAAGAGGAGCGGCGGGATCTTGGCCACGTGTTGCAGGCCAATTGCAGCCGTGTGCAAGAAGCCCTACGGGTGCTGGAAGAATACGGTAAGCTGGCCGAATCTCACCACTGGTTGGCCCCAGGGCTGGCCAAGCTGGCCAAAGAGATGCGCTACCGCCTCTACGTTCTAGAAAGCGAGCTGCTGGAGGGATCCCTGCGCCAACGGCTGTTGGCGGCTCATCTCTACCTGGTCACTAGCCCGGTGCCCCACTGGCTGGAGGTGGTGGAAAAGTCCCTGCGCGGGGGGGTGACACTGGTGCAGTACCGCCGCAAGAACCTCCCCGATAGGGAGATGCTCTGGGATCTCAAACAGCTGCGGCAGCTGTGCGACCGCTATCAGGCGTTGATGATTGTTAACGACCGGGTGGACTTGGCTTTGGTCAGCCAGGCGGACGGCGTGCACCTAGGCCAGACAGATCTGCCGGTTGCCCAAGCCCGGCAGCTGCTGGGATCCCAGCGTCTTATTGGCCTCTCCACCACCAACGCTGAAGAGCTGGCCCAAGCCCTCAATAGTGGCGTGGACTATATCGGCGTCGGCCCTGTCTATGCCACTCCCACCAAAGCAGAAAAACCCCCTGCTGGTCTGGAGTACGTGCGCCTAGCCGCTGAGAAGGCCCATCTGCCCTGGTTTGCCATCGGCGGCATTGATCTCCACAACCTGGCCGAGGTGCGCCAGGCAGGCGCCAGCCGCGTAGCTGTGGTGCGGGCCCTGATGGAGGCGGCGGATCCCACCCAGACTGCCCGCGCCATGCTGGCGGAGCTGCAAGGGATCCCTGCTCTATCCTGGTAAGGAGAACCCCACTGTTTTCTCATCGATGGCAGAAGCCGCAAAAGATCTCAAAGAGCTCCCCGATCGCAATCGGCAAGGCAGCGGGGATCCCGGCTTGAGCGGGATTGCCACCGAAGTGCAAGGGGAACTGATGCGGGAGCTGGATCTGATGATCCGGGCCCGCTACCCCCTGATCTACCTGGTTTCCCCCGAAGAGGAGCCGGCGGACGCCGTGCTCGTGCAAGTAGCCAAGAGAACCGATCCGCCGCGGCGGCTGCTGTTTTGGGATTTGGTGCGGGGCTGGCAGGATACTGGCGAAGACCGTGGCTCCATCATGGCCGCCCTAGGGCGGGTGTGGCGCTCGGCTCCCCAGGAAGACACCCTGTTTGTGCTGCGGGATCTGCACTTTGTGCTGCGCAACGCCAGCAGCGACAAAAATGCCCCCATCCTGCGGGAGCTGAAGAACCTCAGCCGCGAGCTCAAGCGCACCCGCAAGACGCTGATCCTGCTCAGCCACACTCTGGAAGTGCCCAGCGACTTAGCCGAGGAGATCACTGTTGTCGACATTCCCCTGCCCAACAGCGAGGAGATCAACCGCCTCATCCAGCTCTACGTGGCCCCGGAAAAACTCAAGCTCAGCCCTCTAGGTCGCGAGCAACTGGTCAAGGCCTGTCAGGGGCTGAGCCGCGAGCGCATCCGCCGCGTCTTGGCCCGCGCCTTGGCCGCTAAGCAGGAGGTGAACGAGGCCGATATTGACCTGGTGTTGGAGGAGAAAAAGCAGGCCATCCGCCAGACCGGCATCCTGGAGTTTTTCACCGCCCGCGAGACCCTAAAAAGCGTGGGCGGGCTGGACAACCTCAAAGCTTGGGTGCGGGTGCGCCAGGAAGCCTTTACCGAAGAGGCGCGGCGCTACGGCCTGCCCAACCCCAAGGGGGTGCTGCTGGTGGGGATCCAGGGCACCGGCAAGTCTCTCTCGGCCAAGACCATTGCCAATGAGTGGCGTCTGCCCCTGCTGAGATTGGATGCCGGGCGCCTATTTGCCGGCATTGTTGGCGAATCGGAAAGCCGCGTGCGCCAGATGATCCAACTGGCGGAGGCCATGGCCCCCTGTGTGCTCTGGATTGACGAAATTGACAAGGCCTTTGGCAACATCACCAGCGGCGCCGACGGGGATTCGGGCACCAGCCGCCGGGTGTTTGGCAGCCTGATTACCTGGATGCAGGAGAAAACCAGCCCGGTCTTCATCGTGGCCACAGCCAATAACGTGCCTTTGCTGCCGCCGGAGCTGTTGCGCAAGGGCCGCTTTGACGAGATCTTCTTCCTCAACCTGCCCACCGAAGCCGAGCGCAAGGAGATCTTCCGGGTACACCTGCAGCGGTTGCGCCCCAGCCGCCTGCGGGAGTTTGACCTCGATGCCTTGGCAGCGGCTGCCCAGAACTTCAGTGGCGCTGAGATTGAGCAGGCCATTGTAGATGCTATGTACAACGCCTTTGGGGGCAGCGGCAGCGGCGCTCGGCGAGACTTTACCCAGGAAGACATCCTGCAGGCCATCCGCGAAACTGTGCCCCTGGCCTCCATTGCCCGCGACCAGATCGAAAGTCTCAAGTGCTGGGCTGCCCAAGCAGGCGCTAGAACTGCCTCCCAGGATGCCCAGGTGCTGCAGGAGATGAAGCAATGTTTTGCGGCTTCGTAGAGGGAATCCCCAAATCTTCTCGGCTCGAAGGAAGCAAGCGTTAACACTCCTGCCAACTCGCAGTCCACAAACCGACGCGTAAAGGCGTTGTCAAACCGCCCCTCCCCCGTTCCTTGAGGCAAAGCCCCAAGGTTCTGCTTACTTTCTTCAGCAGGTTGGACCGGAACCCCCTCTTTCTCGCGTAAGACCCACGCAGAAGCTGGCCACCGGTCGGGTTTTTCACCGCCACTGGGCAACTCGTTTGCCTTCAACGTAAGGCGCGGGATTCCCCACCCGGGTGGGGAGGGATAGCGCCTCCTGACTGATTCTGGATATATCGCTTC
>NZ_JANSJN010000129.1:1596-6286 GCF_047462555.1 Synechococcus sp. B60.1 | reverse complement strand
TGCCTTTACAGCCGTGCTGGAAGCATCGGCCCTGCAGGCGGCGGAGCGGCTGGATCGACAGGTGGCCAAAGGGATCCCGGTGGGCCCCCTGGCGGGGGTGCCTTTTGCCGTCAAGAACCTCTTCGACGTGGCTGGCCTCACCACCCTGGCCGGTTCGGCGATCAACCGCGAGAACCCCCCGGCCACCCAAGATGCCACGGTGGTGGCCCGCCTCAAGCAGGCAGGGGCAATCCTGGTGGGCACCCTCAACATGGACGAGTACGCCTACGGCTTTGTAACCGAAAATAGCCACTACGGCCCCACCCGCAACCCCCACGATCTCAGCCGCAGTGCCGGCGGCTCTTCGGGTGGCTCGGCAGCAGCCGTGGCCGGGGGCTTGGTACCTCTCAGCCTGGGCAGCGACACCAACGGCTCGATTCGGGTGCCCGCCGCCTTGTGCGGCATCTACGGCCTCAAGCCCACCTATGGCCGTCTGTCGCGGGCAGGAGTAGCCCTGTTGGCTCCCAGTTTCGACCACGTGGGCCCCTTGGCCCGTTCGGTGGCCGATCTCGCCCTCAGCTTCGATGCCATGCAAGGGCCGGATCCCCAGGATCCCGTCTGCGCTCGCCGCCCTGCGGATCCCACCTTTGGGCAATTGGGGCAAGGGATCCAAGGCTTGCGCATTGCCGTGGCCGACGACTACTTCCTGCGGGGAGCAGAGCCCCACATCCTGGCCGGCGTGGAAAAAGTGGCCCAGGCCCTGGGAGCCCAGCAAACGGTGCGGATCCCGGAGGCCGAGCGCGCCCGCGCCGCTGCCTTCCTGATCACGGCTGCCGAGGGAGCCAACCTGCACCTGCATCACCTGCGAACTCGTCCCCACGACTTCGACCCGGCGACCCGGGATCGCCTTTTGGCTGGCGCTCTGCTGCCCGCCAGTTGGATCGTGCAGGCGCAGCGCTTTCGCCGCTGGTATCGCCAGCAGCTTCAGGCCCTCTTTCAAGAGATCGACCTGTTCATCGCCCCCACCACCCCCTGCTCTGCCCCCTTGCTTGGCCAAGAGAAGATGGTGATCGCTGGGGTGGAAGTCCTCACCCGGCCCAACCTGGGTCTCTACACCCAGCCCCTCTCGTTTGTCGGCCTGCCGGTGCTGTCGGTGCCGCTGCGCGAGGGCGGATCCCTGCCCTTTGGCGTGCAACTGGTGGCTGCCCCCTACCAAGAGGCCAACCTGTTGCGGGCCGCCGCCCATCTGGAAGCGCTGGGGATCCCGGAGGCGCAGCCTGCCTGAGCCAGCAGAGGCCCCCTTTTGAACTATACCTAGTGTTTCAATTTTGAATCTTTTGCTCCAGACGCTAAATGTGTGATCCCCTCGATGGGAGTAAAAATGTGCTGCTCTTAAGGGCCGTTTTTGCCAGAGAGTTTGAATCCTGTCGGGGCAGGACGTGAGCTGCTTGCCTAGAGAGAGGAAAATCTTAAAGTAAAATTAATCCCCCAGTTGTTGTAGCGAGTCACCTCTTTTCCGGGTTGGGTCGATAGAATGAACGGCATAAAATAGACACGGCAACCCCACCTGGACTCTATATCATGGATCACCCCACTTCTCTGGCCCAGCGCTACATGGAGGTATGCAAGGCTTACCTTGCGCTCAACGAAGCCTTTGCCAAATTGGATCAATCCTACAGCCGCCTGCAGGAGAGCTTCAGGGAAATTCTCGGCCTAGCCAAGAAGGCTTGGGTTCAACTGCCTATCCTACGACAGCAGGTCGAACAGTTACAGCAGTGCGTCGAACAGAGGGATCGCTTGATTCGTTCCCTGCGAGAAGAACTGCAGGAGAAAGAAGCTCGACTAGGCGAGCTAATTGCCAACTATGACCAAGTCTGTTACGACCTGGACTCTACCAAGGCAGATCTGTTGAGCGCTCAGGCGTTGATTGAAAAACTGAAAGCAGAAAATGCCCAACTTTTGGAACAGGTGAGTCGCCTCACCAGTTTGGAGGATGAATTGGCAAGCTTAACAGAACGGCTGAACCAAGCAGAGGCAGCCCGCCAAGCGTTGGAGGCCCGCAACCGTGAGCTGGAAGCAGCTCTGGGAGAGCGAGATCGGCAAATGGATAGCCTGCAAGGGCGGTTGGTGCAATTGGAGCGAGAGAACGCCTCGCTGAAGGCGCAACTGTCTCAGGTGGCTGACCTGCTTACCGAGGCCTCGATCGAGCTCCTGCAAGAAACGGAGAGGGCTGTTGAGGCCGATAAGGAGGTGCTGCCGCAGGTGCTGGCTTCGCTGCCAGAGACTGAGCGCCTTGTGCAAGAGACTAGGCGCCTTGTGCAAGAGGCCGAGCAGCTCATTCCCTCTTCCTCAGAGCTGGACCAGCCGCAGGCAGCTTAATTCAGCCTTCCAGCCAAGGTTGACAGCTGCACACCAGGTGACGATCCCCATAGGCGTTGTCGATGCGGCTGACGCTGGGCCAGAACTTGCGCTCCTTGACCCACGGGAGGGGATAGGCGGCTAGGGATCGAGGGTAGGGGCGATCCCAGTGATCGGCGGCCACTACCTCGGCGGTGTGGGGGGCAAGTTTAAGGGGATTGCGCACGGGATCCATCTCGCCCCGCTCAATGGCAGCAATCTCCTGGCGAATGGCAATCATTGCCTCGCAGAAGCGATCCAGCTCTTCTAGGGATTCGCTCTCAGTGGGTTCCACCATCATTGTCCCCGGCACTGGCCAGGAGATGGTGGGGGCGTGGAAGCCGTAGTCCATCAGCCGCTTGGCTACATCCTCGACCTCAATGCCGGCGCTTTTCTTGAGGGGGCGCAGATCCAGGATGCACTCGTGGGCCACCCATCCCCCTGGCCCTTTGTAGAGCACCGGGTAGTAGGGATCCAGCCGCTTGGCGATGTAATTGGCGTTGAGGAGGGCCACTTGGGTAGCTAGGGTAAGGCCGGCGGATCCCATGAGGCGGATGTAGGCCCAGGCAATGGGCAGGATGCTGGCGCTGCCCCAGGGGGCAGCACTGACCGGGCCGTTGCAACCAGGCAAAAACGGGTGACCGGGCAAATGCGGCAGGAGATGACGGGCAACGGCAATGGGCCCCACCCCCGGCCCGCCGCCGCCGTGGGGGATGCAGAAGGTCTTGTGTAGGTTGAGATGGCAGACATCGGCTCCCAGCTCCGCAGGACGGCAGAGGCCCACCTGGGCGTTGAGGTTGGCCCCATCCATGTACACCTGCCCCCCGGCCTCGTGGATTATCTGGCAAATCTCGCGGATCCCTTCCTCAAACACCCCATGGGTGGAGGGGTAAGTAATCATCAGGGCGGCCAGCCGTTCCCGGTGCTGCTCCACCTTGGCCCGCAGGTCTTCGAGGTCGATGTTGCCGGCCCTGTCGCAGGCTACGCTCACCACCTGCATCCCGGCCATGACAGCGCTGGCGGGGTTGGTGCCATGGGCGGAGGTGGGGATCAGGCACACCTGGCGCTGGCTTTCCCCGCGGGCCTGGTGGTAGCGACGAATGGCCAGCAAGCCGGCATATTCCCCCTGGGATCCGGCGTTGGGCTGGAGGGAGACGCCGGCAAAGCCCGTGATCTCTGCCAGCATTCGCTCCAACTGGGCAAAGAGGGTTTGATAGCCGCGAGCTTGTTCCAGAGGCGCAAAAGGATGGAGCTGGGCAAACTCCGGCCAGGTTATGGGCAGCATCTCGGCTGTGGCGTTTAGCTTCATGGTGCAGGAGCCCAAGGGGATCATGGAGTGGACAAGGGAGAGATCCCGGCTCTGCAGGCGGTGGATATAGCGCAGCAGCTCCGTTTCCGAGTGGTAGCGGTTAAACACCGGATGGATGAGGTAGGGGGTGGTGCGCAAGAGCTGAGGCGGCAGGCTTTGGTGGGGATCCGAACTCAGGCCTTCGGGATCCCAGGCTGGCTCCTTGGAGCCAGCGAAGATTTCCCAGAGATCGCGCAGATCTTGAGAGGTGGTGGCCTCGTCCACGCTGATCCCTAGAGTTGTCTCGTCGATCCGCCGCAGGTTGATGCGCCGCTGGGCGGCCCGCTTTTGGATCTGGCCGACCTGTTCGGGTGACTCTGCCTTCACCCAAAAGGTATCGAAGAAAGACTCTGGCCCCACCCTGTAGCCCAGATCCCGGATCCCGGCGGCCAGGTGATGGGCCTGGCGATGGATGCGTTCGGCAATTTGCCGCAGGCCGCGCGGGCCGTGATAGACGGCATACATGGAGGCCACCACCGCTAAGAGCACCTGGGCGGTGCAGATGTTGCTGGTGGCCTTGTCGCGGCGGATGTGCTGCTCCCGCGTTTGTAGGGCTAGGCGCAGGGCCGGCCTGCCCTGGGCATCTTGGGAGATCCCCACCAGCCGCCCCGGCAGCAGCCGTTTGTGGGCCTCGCGGGTGGCAAAGTAGGCAGCGTGGGGGCCGCCGTAGCCCAGGGGCACCCCAAAGCGCTGGGTGGATCCCACCACAATGTCCGCTCCCCACTCCCCTGGCGGTTGCAAGAGAGTCAGGCTGAGCAAGTCGGCGGCTACGGCCACCACCATCCCTCTTTGGTGAGCCTGCTCCACCAGGTCGCGGTAATCCCGGATCTCTCCATAGGTGTTGGGATACTGTAAGAGCACACCAAAGCCGTTCTCCAGCTCTAACTGAAAAGGATCCGCCACACGCACCTGGATCCCCAAGGGCTCTGCCCGCGTCTGCACGACGGCAATGGTCTGGGGATGGCA
>NZ_JANSJN010000129.1:0-1496 GCF_047462555.1 Synechococcus sp. B60.1 | reverse complement strand
AAAGGATCCGCCACACGCACCTGGATCCCCAAGGGCTCTGCCCGCGTCTGCACGACGGCAATGGTCTGGGGATGGCAGCCGCGATCCACCCAGAAGACCTGGGATCCCTTGCCTGCCAGGGCATAGGCCAGGCTCATAGCCTCAGCGGCAGCAGTGGCTTCGTCCAGCAGGGAGGCATTGGCGATCTCCATGCCTGTTAGATCGATCACCATCGTCTGGAAATTGAGCAGGGCCTCTAGCCGCCCCTGGGCGATCTCTGCCTGGTAGGGGGTGTACTGGGTGTACCAGCCGGGGTTCTCCAGAATGTTGCGCTGGATCACCGGCGGCGTCAGGCAGTTGGAATAGCCCATGCCCAAAAAGGAGCGCCACACCTGGTTCTGGGCCGCCATTGCCCTCAGTTCTGCCAATACTTGCTGCTCACTGCTGGGGGATCCCAGGTGCAGGGGTCGGCTGCTGCGAATCGCCGCCGGCACCGCCTTATCCACTAATTCCCGTAGAGAGCTCAGCCCCAAGGCCTGCAACATCTGACGGATTTGCTGGGCGTCTGGCCCGATGTGCCGCCAGACGAAGAGTTCTCTCTGCTCTAGCAGCTCCAGCTCTGGATCGGCGGCAGAGAGGGGTTGAGACGTCTCCCGGCCAGAGGGGCTGAGGGGATGGAGGATGGTGGAGTCGGACATGGGGCAAAACAAAAGCGATGAGCAGTTGGTCAGCCGCCAAAAGGCTATTCCCCGATCATAGTTGTTAAAAATTATTTCTGACGGGATCCAAATCTGAATCTGGGTCTCGATTCGGGGTAGCGGGGATGAGACACTGAATGGTCGGAGAATGTTAGCGACCTATCCCCTGAGCGTTGTCATGACTGCTTTCAACCTTGTCTGCAAAGGTGGTGCTATGCGTCGGCTGTTGTCTGCTTTGGTGTCTATCCTGTTGATGCTCTGTCTGTGCTTGGCCCCCTTGGGGATCCCGGCCGTGGCGGCAGAGCTTCCGCCGGTGAAACATCTTGACACTCCCATCGATGTGAACAACACCATCCTGCGCAACTACCGCCAGTTGCCTGGCTTCTATCCCACCCTGGCCCGTATTCTGGTGAAAAATGCTCCCTACAACAGCCTGGAGGACATGCTGCGGATCCCAGAATTGACGGAGCAGCAGAAGGCCCTGATCAAGGCGAACGCGGAGAACTTCGTGTTTGGGGAGTACCAAGAGGGGGCCAACCAACTGGAAAATCGGATCAACCAGGGGTACTACGGCTGATCCTGGCAGAGTCTGCAGAAGAGAAGGCTTTCTGCTTCTGTGCAACTCTCAAGAGGGAAGGGATCCTGCGGCCCGCAAACTGGATTAGAGGTTGGTGGTTGGCTTGCCAACTGCAGGATTACCCAAAGCCTGCTCCGTACTACTCGGCGGTTGGAGTCGGGTAGTTTACTCTCTATCCCTCGTCGCCAGAGCACCCCTCAGGTTTTGATGGCCTTAACGTAAGGTGCGGAATTCCCCACCGT
>NZ_JANSJN010000128.1:0-6652 GCF_047462555.1 Synechococcus sp. B60.1 | reverse complement strand
GAAGCGATATATCCAGAATCAGTCAGGAGGCGCTATCCCTCCCCACCCGGGTGGGGAATCCCGCGCCTTACGTTGAATTGGCCCCATCTCGAAAGCTTGAGAAAATCTTCAGGGTTCAGATAATTAATTGTCGAAATGGGCTGCCCCGGATTGCTCCAAAAGCTGGCGGTACAGCCTCACAATTTTGTCTTCCACCTCAGCCTGGCTCAGGTGATCCGTGTCGATCAGAATGGCATCGGGGGCAGGCCGCAAGGGAGAGATAAGCCGTTCGCTGTCGCGGCGATCCCGCTGCTCAATCTGAGCTTTTAACTCTTCAAGGGACACCACTTGTCCTTGGGCTTGCAGTTGGTGTTGCCGGCGCTGGGCCCGCTCCCCCACCGAGGCGGTCAAAAAGACTTTCAGCTCGGCATCAGGAAAAACATGGGTACCGATATCTCGCCCCTCCAGGACAGCCCCCCCATCCCGTCCAATGAGGCGTTGCCGCTTCACCAGCTCCTGCCGTACCCCTGGCACTGCCGCCACCTGAGAAACCCAGCGGGTCACCTCTGGGGAGCGAATGGCCTGGGTAACTTCCTCACCGTCAGCCCAGATGCGGGTTGGTTCGTCGGCCGAGGGGCCACTTTGTAAGGTTAGTTGGGTTTGGGCAGCCAGTTGGGTCAGTTGCTCGGCGTCGTCCAACGGGATCCCCCGCTGCAGCGCTAGCCAGGTGATGGCCCGGTACATCGCCCCCGTATCCAAGTACAGGAGCTGCAGTTGAGCGGCCACTGCTCGCGCTACGCTGGACTTCCCGGCCCCTGCCGGTCCGTCGATGGCAATCAGCGGGCGACGCCCTGTTTTCGGGGAAGGAGGCACTGCACTCTGCTGTTTTTGGGGCAAGGGATCCGCACCTTCCGGGGAAAGGAGCAGGTTGTCAATGAGGCGAGTTTGCCCTACATAGGCGGCGATGGCCAGCAGTCCCTTATCTTTGACCTCCGATAGGGGCTGGAGGGTTTGCGGATCCACCAATTCCAGATACTGCACGCGCACCTCCGGGGTGTGCTCTAGCTCAGCACGGGCGGCGGCCAGGATCCCTTCGGCGGAGGGATCCCCGGCTTGCCAGTGGTCGTAACCTCGGCGCAGGGCGCGGTACAGGCTGGCGGCCACCTGCCGCTCCGCTGCTGAGAGGTAGCGGTTGCGGGAGCTGTAGGCAAGGCCGTCGGCTTCTCGCACGGTGGGGCAAGGGACAATGGTGGTGGGGATCTGCAGATCCTGAACCAGGCGCTGGATGATGGCCAGTTGCTGGGCATCCTTTTGGCCAAAATAGGCCCGCTGCGGCTGCACCAGGTTCAGCAGTTGCAGCACGATGGTGGCCACGCCGCGAAAATGCCCCGGTCGGTGGGGGGCGCAGAGGGTCTGCAGAAGGGATTCGGGGGGCATCACCCAAGTGCGGTCGCCTCCGGCTGCCGGGTCGGCTCCCATCTCTTGCGGGTCGGGGGCAAACACCACATCCACGCCCGCCGCTTCACACAGGGCCCGATCCCCTTCCTCATCGCGGGGGTAGCGATCCCAGTCTTCGTTGGGGCCAAATTGGAGGGGGTTGACGAAGATGCTGACCACCGTGTGGTCACACTCTTGGCGGCAGCGGCGGATCAGACTGAGATGCCCCTCGTGCAGGGATCCCATCGTTGGCACCAAGCCTATGGTAGATCCCCGCCAGCTCGCTACCTGCTCCCGCAAAGCCGCCACCGTGCGCAGCCACTGCATCGCTATGCCACCTCACCTGCTGAGCCGCTCTCTTGCCGACGGTTTGGTGCCAGCTTTTCCTCCCTGGCTTTCACAGACCGATCTTATTGCCGCGCTGATACTGTCTGTAGGCGGCCACAAACAGGCCTGCCAAGGTAACCAGCACCATCCCCAAAACGATCCCCAGCAAAATTGGCTCGATCACAACCTAGGCCTCCTACTTCAAACCTAGATCATGATAAGCCAAGCCCAAACTCTTCCTCACCTTGCCCGGGCCTTTGAGGAGGGGATCCCTGCCAAAAATCAAAACAACGAAGAGACGGGGGACACCTCCCAATTGCCTCAGTGGATGGTCAAGTCTCCACGGCTATAGCTTGCTTTTTGATTGATCACTTCGTTTAACTTGCAACTGTCCCGCCTGAGCTTGCCGAAAGATGTTTCCCAACCACAACTGCCCTCCCGCTTTGAAGGAGTGCCTGTCTGGGCTGGAAGAGCAACTGCGCCCTCTGGCAGACAAGGCCGTTCCCCTACTGGTGGCAGACTCGGATCCGCTACAAGTGTGGGCTGCCGTTTTGGCCTGCCAACACCTGGGGATCCCCCTCTTCTTAGCCAATCCCCACTGGGGAGAACGGGAGTGGGGACAGGCTTTGGCCGGCCTGGGATCCGCTTGGCACTGGCGGCAAGGGCAGTTGCAGGAGGATCCCGCCTGCTCCAACCCCCAGCTGGAGCATTGGCAACAGCTCCTGCCCAGCACCGATTGGCCGGTAATTGGGATCCCTACCGGCGGCTCCGGCGGTCAGGTGAAATGGGCGGTGCACTCCTGGCGTACCCTCAGCGCCTCCGCCAGAGCCCACCAACAGCACTTCCGGGTGGAGTGTATCCATAGCTACTGTGTGTTGCCCCTGTACCACGTCAGCGGCCTGATGCAGGCTGTTCGTTCCTGGCTGAGCGGCGGCCAGTGGATTGTCTGGGATTGGAAACGACAGCAGCAGGCTGAGGCCTGGGATCCGCCTTTGCCGGGCAGCTTTCTGTCGCTGGTGCCCACCCAGTTGCAGCGGCTGTTGCTCAACGCCCAGCCAGGAGTCTTGGAGAGCCTACACCAATTCCAGGCCATTCTGGTTGGCGGCGGCCCCACCTGGCCCAGTTTACGGCAACAGGCCCGGCAGTTGCACTTGCCCCTAGCCCTCACCTACGGCATGACCGAAACCGCCTCCCAGGTATGTACGCTGCTGCCAGAAGCTTTCTTGCAGGGCAGCGACAGTCTGGGCCGGCCCCTACCCCACGCCACCGTGGAGATCCGCGGTGAGAGAGGGGATCCCCTGCCCGCCCAGACGGTAGGCCGCATCCACGTGTGGGCTGAGTCGCTGGCACTGGGCTACTACCCTCTCTCCAGCGAGGCAGATTCTCTAGGCCAATGGCAACAGCGGGGCTTCACCCCCGGCGATTGGGGCTATCTGGACTCAGAGGGCTATCTCTACTGGCTGGGCCGCGCCGACGAGCTCATCCTGACCGGAGGGGAAAAGGTGATGGCCGCCGAGGTGGAGGGGGAAATCCGCGCCAGCGGCTGGGTAGAAGATGTCTGTGTGCTGGGCCTGCCCGATGAGGAGTGGGGCCAGCAGGTGGTGGCGGTGGCTGTGCCCAGGGCTGGGATCTCTCTAAGCAGCAACGAGCTGGAGAAGCACCTAAAGCGGCACCTTGCACAACAACTAAGCCCCTTCAAGCACCCCAAGCAATGGCTGTGGTGTAGCGGGATCCCCCGCAACGCCCAGGGCAAGGTCAACCGCCAGCAGCTCCGGCAGTGGGCGGCCCAGCAGTTGAAAGTTGCAGCGCCAGGCAGCTAGCTGGATCCCTCCCGGATGCCCAGACGGGCTAGATCTCGCCGGATTTCAAAGGCCAACTCCCGGTTATTTGGCTCTGTGGCCAAGGCCTTTCTCAGATAGGCTTCTGCCTGCCGGTGGCGCCCCTCTTGGATCAAATGGTTGCCGAAGCGTTGATAGGCCAAAGCCAAGATGTGGATGGCCTCGCCGGAGTTGGGAAAGCGTTTCAGGAGGGCTTCGGCCAGAGCCACTGCCGTGGGCAGCTTGCGCTCGCGCCAGGCGGCCTTAACGCGGGCAATTCCTGCCTCAAGGGAGTCCCGAGCCGGCGGTTCTGCTGAGGTGGAGTCCAATCCAGTGGTGCGCACAACCACCCGCCTTTCTCCTTTCCCAGGACTGGGCGGGGATTGTCGTTGGGCGTCGTAGCGCCGCCGCTCTTCAGGGTTGCTCAGCACTTGGTAGGCCCGATAGATCTGCTCAAATCGTTCTCGGGATCCCTCTCCTGCCACATCGGGGTGAAACTGCCGTGCCAACCGGCGAAAGGCTCGCTTGATATCTTCGCTGTCTGCTTGGGGAGACAGGTTCAGAATCGCGTAGTAGTCCATGAGCGGTGGCAGAAGGAAGGGAATTGAGAGTTGCAGAACCTGGGCCAAAAGTCAGCTCCGACCTCTGACTCTGCCGCTGATCATGGCATGTCAACCCAGGCTGAACCAAGGGATCCTCTCAGCGCTAATGCAATTGAGATGCAAGCTTGTCGAGAATGGTTCTCATGGTCAAGGCTTGATGCTGCATTGACCCTGCTGGCTGAGCACCAAGAGGCCTCTTGCGGGCAGCTACTTCAGAAGCAGGGATCCAGTGCTAGACTTTGCCCAAGCTGTAAAGCCTAGACTTTGCCTATTCCTAACTCTCCCTGAAGAACTTTAAGCCCTATTTCCCAGTAACTATGAGCGAAGCCCTGCACCGCGCCTTGGCCAATCAAGATCTGCAACAATTGCTGGCTTACTTGCAGCAAGGGGCAGATGTGAATGCTCCCGATTGGCAGGGGGTTACCCCGCTTCACAAAGCAATACTCATCGGCAATCTGGAGTTGTTGGACTTGCTTTTGGCTTATGGCGCTTCTGTCCACTCGGTGGATTCCAGCGGGGCTACACCCCTCCATTTGGCTGCAGCCAGCGGCCAGGTGGAAGTGGTGGAGCGGCTTCTCCAGGCAGGCAGCGAGATCGATCTGCCAGATCGCTATGGATACACTCCTCTCCATCGGGCTGCCCTAGCCGATCAGGCAGAAGTTATCAGTCTGCTGATCCAAAAAGGGGCAAACGCCTGTGGCGTTCTCCACTGGGCTACGGCTACGGGTAGGAAAAGCGTTCTAGCTCGCCTACTCTCCAAGGGGGCACCGGTGGATGCCGTTGATGAGACGGGGCGAACTCCTCTGCACGAGGCGGCCACACAAGGACACTTGGGCATCGCTCGCTTTCTCATTTTGTACGGGGCTGATGTCAACGCGCGCAACCGCTTCGGGGCAACACCCATGCACTGGGCTGCCTGGGAAGGGCATGTCCCAATCCTAGAACTTTTGCTGCAGCATGGGGCCGAATTAAACCCCCGGAATCAGGAGGGGCACACACCTTTAGCCTATGCGCAAAAGCGGCAGCACAAGCTAGCTGCCCAATGGCTGCAAGACCGAGGCGCAACCCTTTAGTTTTCACGCCAAACAAAAACAAGAATCTGAAAGGGTAGTTGAGGGTGTAAAAGCTATAGTCACTTTCAAAAGTGATCCCTAGCTTCCCTCTGGGATACGGGCCATGGGTGAGGGGTGGAAAAAGGGTCTAGGGGTAAGAGCAAGGAACACCTTAGATTGTATCTCCATTCATAAGGGATCCCTACTTCTTGGGAGACAAGAGATAGAGACAGAAAAGGAGAGAGGATGTTAGGTTTCCTCTCTCCGATCTCTTCGTCGCGGTTAGCGTTAACGCCATCTAGATTCTAATCGATAAGTCGCACCTGATTCAATCCTTTTCTCCAAATTTTAATCTTCTTTCAGAATCATTTTTTAGAGAACAAAACAAGGACGGAACAGCTAGCTTGTTCCGAAAACATCCGTTTATCTCCTTAGAAGATTTATAGCCATTCCAAATAACTCAAGATACTTCCCCAGCGCTTCACGCCGCTTCCGCTTGCTAGCCCGCCGACGCAAGCGCAATCACCCTCGACTGCTACCTCCTCCTTCAACACGGTGTTGGCGGAAAACCTCCCTCCCCTGTTAATTGATGTTTAGTCTCATTAGATTAAAACCTCAACTTTGAGGGGAAAGGAGGAAAAGGGATCCCTGCCAAACGCAGGATGGCCAGTTCCGCCGGCGCGGGATCCCCGCTCTATCCAAGACAAGAGAGGAAGACTGATGGATTTGACTCCACCACTCACCTGAGTGACAGGATAGCACTATTGAGATCAAGTTGCAATATACCCCCGGAGCATACGGGGCACTCTTTGATAGAGACTTGCATCAAACTGAGTGAGTCTGGTAGAGTACTTGGCTAAAGTAGTTGGAAAAAATTTGCAGCTAGGTCTTTGCAGGTCACGGAGTGATGAGCATGACATGGCAACAGGTGCAGGCGGGCGTGTGGTGTCGGCAGTTGGGGCAACTGGCGCCCCAGTGGTGGCTGGGGTGGAGTCCTAGGCAGGGCTTCCAGCTCTATCGCCAAGATTCCCTACCTTCTCTCTCCGCTTTGCGGATGCGCTACCAAGAGCAGGATGGCTGGCTGGATGTGTTTTTCGGAGAAGCCGAGCAGCACCCCCAGCAGCGGCACAGCCTCTTAGACGCAACGGCGCGGGTGGCTTTGCACTACTTGCCGGAAGATCTAGCTCAGATTCGCTCCCTGAAGTGTCCTCACGAGCGCATTCCTCTGGAGCTTTGGCAGCGGCTAACCCAGCAACGGAGTTAAGGTCTACCAGAATCCTCAAAAAAACTAATGAACTACCCCACCGCGCAGGCGGGTGGGGTTTCCCCATCCGCTTTACGGCAAGATTTTTGTCTCTTCCTCTGCCCCAGTTGCTTCATCGATCCCGTGTACCGGGTCTCCGAAGTAGAGCTGAAGCATCCAAGACTCACGAGGCGG
>NZ_JANSJN010000127.1:0-7004 GCF_047462555.1 Synechococcus sp. B60.1 | reverse complement strand
GCGATTGTTGCAAAAGATTTTCACTACTTTTAGTAGACTACCATACCCCAAGTTGTGTTGAGGCCGGTCGGCTCGGGGTAGAGAGGGGTCGGGATCCCAGCTTCGACCATTTGTTTTGGGTGGCAGAAATCAGTGTTACACTTAGTTAACGAAGTTTCCCAGACTTTGGCGGCGCTTGCTCTCGATAGCGCCTTCCAGGGTCTCTGTTCTGGATGAGTTTTGAGAGAAAGTTCCCTGAACGTGCCCTGATCACGGGGGCCAGTCGAGGGATCGGCAAAGCGGTAGCTCTGAGACTGGCCGAGGAAGGGATAGCGGTTGCTTTGGTTGCCCGTTCCCACCCCGATTTGCTGGCAGTGCAGGCGGAGATCCAGGCAAAAGGAGGAAAGGCGGAGGTTTTTCCCATCGACTTGGCCGACTTGCCCGCTCTACCGCAGCGGTTGCAAGCTCTTTTGGATCGATTTGGTGTTTGTGATGTCTTGGTCAATAACGCCGGCATAGCCCAGGTTGGGCCTTTGGCCACCTTATCTTTGTCCGATTGGCAGCGAGTGATCGACTTGAACCTGACGGCAGCTTTTCTCTGTGCCCAAGCCGTTCTGCCCGGGATGCGCCAGCAGCGCTGCGGCACGATTGTCAACATTATCTCCATTGCGGGCAAGCGAGCCTTTCCCAATTGGGGGGCCTACTGCGCCAGCAAGTTTGGCCTGCTGGGCTTTTCTCAAGCCCTGGCCGCAGAGGAACGGCAGCATGGCATTCGGGTGACCAGCCTGTGTCCCGGAGCTGTGGATACCCCCCTTTGGGACACAGTTCAGGTCGATTTCGACCGTTCCCAAATGCTCTCGCCGGAGTGGGTGGCGGACTTGGTTGCGCACATCGTTCACCTCCCCAAGGGTGCTGTGGTGGAAGATCTCACCCTCATGCCGGCGGCGGGGGCCTTTTAGGCTGGCTCTTCCTGGAGTGGCCTTGCTAGCCCAGTTTTGAGGGTTTCCCGGCCCTGTCTCCCTCGACAAGTTCCTTCAACCCTTCGTTCAACCAAAGGAATATCCTGCTATGACTCTTGCCAAGCCTGGATCCGGTGCCGAATTGCGACTCAACGACAAAGCCAACCTCAAGTCTCGGGTTATTCGCGATCTGTCCCACTCGGCAGAGCAAGAGCCCAGGGGCTCAGAAAGCCTGGATCCGGCGATGGTGGCCGCAGTGGAGACGTTGCTGCGGGGAATTGGGGAAGATCCCCAGCGGGAGGGTCTCAAGAAAACCCCGGAGCGAGTGGTGGCCGCGCTGAAGTTTTTGACCAGCGGCTATCAGCAGTCCCTGGAAGATCTCATCAACGGCGCCATCTTCGACGAGGGCCACGACGAGATGGTGCTGCTGCGGGACGTAACCCTATTTAGCCTCTGTGAGCACCATCTGTTGCCCTTTATCGGCAAGGCCCATGTGGCTTACATCCCCCGCCAAAAAGTGGTTGGCCTGAGCAAGATTGCCCGCATTGTCGAGATGTACTCCCGCCGCCTGCAGGTTCAGGAGCGTCTTACCCGCCAGATCGCGGAAGCCTTGATGACCATGCTGGATCCCTATGGGGTGGGAGTGGTTATTGAGGCTACCCACATGTGCATGGTGATGCGGGGGGTGCAAAAGCCCGGCTCGTGGACGGTCACCAGCTCCATGGTAGGAGTATTTCAGGAGGATCCCCGCACGCGGGAGGAGTTCTTGAGCCTCATTCGCCACCCGTCCAACTTTTAAGGATCCCGCAGCGCTTTGCCGGCAAGAAAGCTAACCCTCTGCTCAAGCTGGGCATACTAGCTTAAAATCGACGCAGATCCTGCCAGAAGCGAGGCCTGTTATGAGCGAGGTCAGCCCTGAGAACCAATTTCCCACTGACTTAGACTCCGGTTGGAAGCCGCCGACCCCGCCTGATATCCAGCGCCCCGCGCGGGAGGCTGCGCAGACGCCGCCGGTGGAGCCCCCAACCCAGTTGGATCCGGTACTGGCTGCCTCTCCCCCTCAAGGGCTTAGATCGCGTCCTGCCACCAGTGCTCCCAAACCCATCTTGGGTCGACCCGTTCCACCGGGCGTGGCTGCCGCTCCGCCTCAGACGCCAGTGCCCATGCCTGGCCCTGCAACTGCCTCGCAGATGCCACCGCCCGCTCCAGCTCCTGCCGCCCGGCCTCAGGTGTCTCCCCCCAGCCCCAGTCCGGCTGCTCCGCCTTTTGGGCCGCCGGCTCGACCAACGGCTGCTGGACGGATCCCGGTGGCCGCCGCTGCTCCTAAGTCTGCCCCCGCTGGCCCGACGCTGCGCCAACTGGTGCAGGAAGCCTACGACAAGGGCTACTCGGATATTCACCTAGGGGTGGGAGAGGTGCCCCGTTTCCGGGATCGGGGGCAAATGGTCTTGAGTAACTACCCGGTCACCACTACTGAGATGTTCTATGGCTGGCTGCGGGAAAGCCTGCCGGAAAACCAAATCCGGCAATTTGAGGAGTGCCTGGAGCTGGATACCGCTATCCAGTACGAAGGCCTGGTGCGCTGCCGGGTCAACTGCTTTGTTTCCCTGCTGGGGCCGGCGATGGTGATGCGTCTGATCCCGCTCAAGATCTTGACCTTGGAGCAGTTGCGAGCGCCGGAGGTGTTGAAGCGCATTGCCGAAGAGCACAAGGGCCTGGTTCTGGTAACTGGCCCCACCGGCTCCGGTAAGTCCACGACTCTGGCGGCGATGGTGGACTACATCAACTCCAACTTCGCCAAGCACATCATCTCCATTGAGGATCCCATCGAGTTCGTCCACCAAAGCAAGAAATCGATGGTGCGGCAGCGGGAGGTTGGGATCCACACTCTGGAGTTTGCCAACGCCCTAAAGGCCTCGCTGCGCGAAGATCCAGACATCATCCTGATTGGGGAGATGCGGGATCGGGAAACGGTGGATACGGCTCTGAAGGCTGGTCAGACTGGCCACTTGGTCTTCGGAACCCTGCACACCAACAGTGCCGTCCGCACCATCGAGCGTCTCTTGGGGATCTACCGGCCGGAGGAGCAGGAGCCGATGCGTCTGCAACTAGCGGAGACTCTAGTAGCAATTATTGCCCAGACGCTGGTGCGCACCACCGATGGTAAGCGGACGGCGGCCCACGAGATCATGCGCAACACCGATGCTATCCGCGACTACATCAAGCGGGGCGCCGTGGACGAGATTGAGGAGCTGATTGCCGACGGCTCCTACGAGGGCATGTGTACCATGAATCAGTCTTTGTTTCGGCTCTACCAGGAGGGACGGATTACTGAGGAGGTGTGTCTGGAGGCGGCTCCACGGCGCAACGAGATGGCCCAATGGCTGCGGGGCCGGATTTAGAGCCGGTCTGCCGGCTGGGCCAGGTGCTTGAGGGAAGGTCTGTCCTATCCTAAACTGGGAGCAGTTAGCTTGCTAAGTTGTCTTCTCATCTTCTGGGCCAGCCTTTGGCTAGGGGGATGGGTTGCTGGGCTGGCTTGATTAAGTGAATTGAAAGAGCGTTACAAAACAGGAGAATCCCTACCGTGAGCGTGATCAACCAGATCATCGAGACTGCGGATGACCAACTGCGTTACCTCTCAGTCAGCGAACTGGAAGCTATCAAAGATTACATGAGCAGCGGCGAGAGGCGTCTGCAAATCGCTCAGGTGCTAACAGAAAATAAAAAGCGCATCATCGACGAGGCCCAAAAGCGGCTATTTGCCAAGCGACCCGAATATATACAACCCGGCGGCAATGCCTACGGCGAAAAGCGCTACAACCAGTGCCTGCGGGACTACGACTGGTATCTACGTCTGGTGACCTATGGCATCATTGCTGGCAGCAAGGAGCCGATCGAGTCCATCGGCCTGATAGGGGTGCGGGAGATGTACAATGCCCTCAACGTGCCCATTGCCGGTATGATCGATGCGATCGGGTTCTTGAAGGAAGCAGCCCTCAGCCTGCTGGATCCCGACTCCGCCGCCGAGGCCGCTCCCTACTTTGATTACATCATCAACGCCATGAGCTAGCTCGTATCTGCTGGGGAGCAAAGCCTGTCTGAGTGTCGAGAGGCGGGCTGCCTACAGAGATGCTAGGGCGGCGCGGGCGTGGGCGGCCACCTGCTCTTGGGGATCCTGAGCCAAGCGGGTCAAGCCAGGGCGAGCTGCCTCGGTGCCAAGCTGGGCTAGGGCAATGCAGACGCGGTAGCGCAACTGCCAGTCGTCCGAATCGATGAGGGGCTCCAGATGGGAGATGGCTCGCGGATCCCCTAGATCTCCCAGGGCAGCGGCGGCGGCTGTTGTCAGCAGCTCGTCTTCTTCCTGCAAAACCTGCACTAGGGTATCGAAGGCGGCGGGGTTACCCAGCTCGCCCAGGGCGGCGACAATGCTAAAGCGCACCAGCCACTCCGTCTCTCGCTGGTAGGCTTCTAGCAGATCGTCTAGGGCCTGCGGCTGCTTCAGATCCCCCAGGGCGGCGGCGGCGGCAGCCCGCACATCGAACTCGGGATCCTCTCGCAAAAACCGTCGCAGAATCGGCAAAAGGGCAGCCGGATCGACACCTTCGCCGGAGAGGGTGCCCAATTGGCTGATGGCGGCATAGCGGACGCGGGCATTCTCGTCGGTTACAGCTCGCTGCAACAGTGTCAAGGCTGCGGTCGGGGGGAGCTCTCTGGCTTTGTTGACGGCGCGCAGCCGATCCCCCAAGTTCTGAGAGCTCAACAGCTCCAGCAAGGCCGGCAGATCCCCAGAAGTTGTCGTCATCTCCTTATTCTCCCCCTAACCCGGCTATAGCAAAGGACGAAAAGCCGATGTTATCATTCTGAGGCAGTGCATCCAGTTTTTGTGAACTTATGGCCTTACTGCAGCAAGAAAAGCAGGAGATTATCGAGACCTACCGACTTCACGACACCGACACCGGTTCTGCGGAGGTACAAGTTGCTCTTCTAACCAGCCGTATCAACCAACTCTCGCAGCACCTTCAGAAAAACCCGAAAGATTTTAACTCCCGCCGCGGCCTGATGATGATGATCGGTCGGCGCAAGCGTCTGCTCAACTACATTGCCAAACGTTCTCCCGACCGCTTCCGGGAGCTGGCCGAACGGTTGAACATCCGCGTGAGAAAGTAGGCAGCTAGCTAAATCGCTGTTGGAGAGCTACCTTCGTGGGCAAGTCCAGCCGCTATTCCAAAGCCTCCCGCCGCCGCTCCAGCCCTACCCCTGCTCAGGTGGAGAAGCAGCCGACCCAAAGAGAGCCGGTTGCTGTTATCCCTCCGGAGGTGAGCCGGCGCATGGTGCGGCGGATCTTGGTCTTTTCCGGGATCCCTTCTGGCCTTGGCTTGAGCAGCTTTTTTGTCAATTACTATCTCTTAACCAACCATGTGGTGGCTCTGCCACCTTACTTTACCCTGGTGGAGTCGCTGGCCTTTTTCGGCCTTGGCTTTTTGGGTATTAGCTACGGCGTGTTCTCGGCTTCTTGGGATCCAGAGCCGGGATCCCTGCTGGGAATTGGCGAGTTCCGCCGCAACCTAGGCAATGTTTTCAAGCAGTGGCGCGAGTTGTCTGCCCCTTCTGAGCCTTCGGACGCCGACGAGTCCTAGATTTTGCTCTCTCTCAAAAAAGGCCAGCCCTCGTCCCTAGCCCCTCTCCTCTGGGAGCGGGGCTCTCAACTCTCATCCTCCATACGTTACATGACGCTCGGTGGTGCGGAATTGCAGGATCGTCAGGCCCACCACAATTAAGAAGAGCACAATTGATTGGGCGGCTGCTCTGCCCAAATTGCCCGACGATACACCGATTTTGTAGATCTCGTAGATCAGCACCGAGGTGGATCCGGAAGGGCCGCCGGCAGTCAGCAGATCAATGGTGCCAAAAATATCAAAAAAGGCGTAGGTCATGTTGGTGATCACCAAAAAGAAGGTGATGGGGGAAAGCAGCGGTAGGGTGATGGCAAAAAAGCGGCGAAGGGCCCCTGCCCCATCGATGGCAGCCGCCTCCTGCAAATCTTTAGGCAGGTTTTGCAGCCCAGCCAAATAAAACAAAATGTTGTAGCCCATCTGCTTCCAAACGCTGGCAAAGATCACCACCCAAGGGGCTAAATTGGGATCGCTCAGCCAGTTCAAACGTGGGATCCCTACCAGCCCTAGTAAGTAGTTGGCTACACCGCCCAAGGGGTTGAAGATGATGAAAAAGATGATGCCGGCCACTGCTGGCGAAATGGCATAGGGCCAGATCAGTAAGATGCGATAGATCGCCGCTCCGCGAATGGGCTGGTAGAGCAACGTGGCGATCAACAGGGATCCGCTCAGCCCTAGCACCACGATAGCCGCCGAAATGGCAAAGGTAATCCCCAGGCTGCGCAGATAGGTGGAATCTGTCAGCAGAGCGGTAAAGTTATCCACACAGACAAAGCGGCTGCGCGGTGCACCCACAAAGGTGAGCAGAGTGGAAAGGCGCAGGGTATCCAGCCCTGGATAGTAGAGAAACACCACCAAAATGGTGAAGGTGGGCAACAAGAGCAGCCAGGCCAGCCACCCCTGCTTGAAGATACCCCTCTCTTGGGGGGCTGCACTGGGGATCCCCAGGCGGCGCTTCCGCTCCTTGCCGACCCACGCCAGCAGCGGCCAGAGGGGGATGGCCATGCCCGCCAGCACCAGCCCCACGCCAAAAGCGAGGTCGATGGCCTTGCGCTCCGGCGCAAAGGTGCAAAAATCCAGCGGCACCATGAAGATCAGGGATCCCAACCCTCCTGCCAGACCCCCCAGAGCCGCCCCCAGCAGCACAGGCCGCTCGATGTGCCGAAAACGGGATCCCACCCAGAGGGCCCCTGACAACCCTGCCAGCAGTGGCACCAGCACTTGCATCCATTCCCCCATGTTCTCTTTCCCCTCTAACCTTGCAAAAGCCAAGAAAGGGGCAGGCGGCTGCCCACTCCCCATCTTCGGATTTCGCCGTCAACGTAAGGCGCGGGATTCCCCACCCGGGTGGGGAGGGATAGCGCCTCCTGACTGATTCTGGATATATCGCTTC
>NZ_JANSJN010000126.1:0-7024 GCF_047462555.1 Synechococcus sp. B60.1 | reverse complement strand
ATGGCCGAGATCTCGTCTGGGTTGATGAAGGCCAACGCCTTGGAGACGGCGATAAAAATATCCGTGTTGACCCGCTCGTCAATGCCCTGCCGGCGCAGCCATTCTAAGAGGCTGTAGCGATCCATCTGCTCCACGTAGCGCTGGCCCCGCACCATGGCCGGCACTAGGCCCAGGGCAAATTTCACCTTTTCGCTCCAGGTGAGCATGTCGTTGTTGCGCAGGATGCCGACAATGGCGTTGAAGGGAGCAGGAATGTCCGGCAGGTCAAAGCGGGAGTAGGTGCCCGGCTTGTCCGGCTGGTTGAAGATCAAACTGTGTTCCTTCCACTGCAGGCGATCGGAGATGCCCAGCTCCCGGAACAGTTGCAAGGTGTTGGGGTAGGCGCCGAAAAAGTTGTGCAAACCCGTCTCAATCCAGTCACCGTCGGCATCCTTCCAGGCGGCCACCAGCCCCCCCAGCACATCCCGCCGCTCAAACAGCAGCGGCTGATGCCCGGCATCACATAGATACTTGGCACAGGCCAGCCCCGCCAGCCCTCCTCCAGCAATGGCTACACGCATGATGATGACAATGAGCAACATTATCTATTCTATTTGCAAACCGTTACAATCGCTCCAGCCACTGGCGGTGGGGAGAAAACCCGGAGAGCACTTGTTTCCCGCCGGGATCCGATCCCTGGTAGGATACGGGAGAAAAAAGCGATTCTCTTGGTTCCAGGGGGAGGGACGACGATGGCCAAACAAACACTGGGATCCCTGCTGTCATCGGGCTTTGATCTGACCGGCAAGCGTGTGCTGGTGCGCGCCGATTTCAACGTCCCTCTGGATGCCCAGGGCAACATTACCGACGACACCCGCATCCGCGCCTCGCTGCCCACCATCCGAGCTCTGGCCCAGGCGGGGGCCAAGGTTATCCTCACCAGCCACCTGGGCCGCCCCATCAAAAAAGACAAAGAGACTGGCGCCCTCCAGATCACCCGCGAGGGCAATAGCCTCGCCCCTGTGGCTGTCCGCCTTTCCCAGCTCTTGGGCCAGCCGGTGGCCTTTGCCCCCGACTGCATTGGCCCTGAGGCGGAAGCCGTGGTCAGCCGCCTGGAAAACGGACAGGTGGCCCTCTTGGAAAACGTTCGCTTTTACCCGGAAGAGGAAGCCAACGACCCGGAATTTGCCCGCAAGCTGGCCTCGCTGGCCGACTTGTTTGTCAACGATGCCTTTGGCAGCGCCCACCGCGCCCACGCCTCCACCGCCGGCGTCACCGCCTACCTCCAGCCTGCCGTGGCCGGCTACCTGGTGGAAAAGGAGCTGCAGTTTCTCTCCGGCGCCATCGAGAACCCCCAGCGACCTCTGGCGGCCATCATCGGCGGCTCCAAAGTCTCTACTAAGATTGGCGTCATTGAGCGGCTGCTGGAAAAAGTGGACAAGCTCCTGCTGGGCGGCGGCATGATCTTCACCTTCTACCAAGCCCAAGGGATCCCAACCGGCAAGTCTTTGGTGGAAACCGACAAGCTGGAGCTGGCCCGCTCCCTGATGGAGAAGGCCAAAGCGCGGGGCGTGGAGCTACTGCTACCCGTGGATGTGGTGGTGGCCGATAAGTTTGACAAAGACGCCAACGCCCAGACGGTTTCCATCCACCAGATCCCCGATGATTGGATGGGCTTGGACATCGGCCCCGAATCGGTCAAAGCCTTCCAGGCTGCCCTGCAGGGGTGCCAAACCGTAGTCTGGAACGGGCCGATGGGTGTGTTTGAGTTCGACCGCTTTGCTGTGGGTACAGAAGCCATTGCCCGCACCCTGGCCGACCTCACCCAGGCCGGGGCCATCACCATCATTGGCGGCGGCGACTCGGTGGCGGCTGTGGAAAAAGTTGGCCTAGCGGACAAGATGACCCACATCTCCACAGGCGGCGGCGCCAGCCTGGAGCTGCTGGAGGGCAAAGAGCTGCCTGGTATTGCCGCCCTCAGCGAAGCGTAGTGTAGGTTCCTGCTTGGCTCATCCAACCCAAAAGCAGCAAAAAAGTAGGGGCTGAGTTCAGCCCCTCTTTTGCTCTACTCGGCGCAGATGGCCGCAGCAATGGCGAGATCGGATCCGGCTTAGTGCATCACCACTTTAACGTTGGCGTTGTTCAAGCCAGGACGCTTCACCTCGGCCAAGGTCTTGTTGACGGCGTACTTCTGGTTGATGGAGTTGATCAACTCGGTTTGGTTGTGCTTCTTGGCCACGCCCCACAGATCGGCGATCAGGTCGTAGGAACCATCGGGGTTCTTGGACCAGCCCAGATCGTAGTCGCCCTCCAACTGGGCCACAATGTCGGCACGAACACGCTGACCGTTGTAGCCACGCACATCGGCGTTCAGCTTAACGGTGTAGCCGAGGTCGCGCAGGGAGTTAACCAGGATCTGGCCATCGGTGATCTTGGTGCGCAAGGTGCTAAAATGAGACATGGTGTTTCTCTCCTTTGTATAGGGGTTGGAACATCAACAGAAACAATGGGCAACTTCTAGCGGGGAAGGGTTAGGTTTAGCCATCTCTGCCTCTGCCAAGGCACTTTTGGCCTTTCGCCTCCTGCTAGAACTCCAGCCGCTGGTACTCGGCTACAGAGGCTGCTGCAGGCCGAGCCCGCTGCTGGGCCCATTCCCTCAACGCTACCACTTGCTCCGTCATGGTGCGAGATAGCGGTTGAGTTGCTTTCGTTGCTGCCAAAATGTCCAGTTGCGTAAATTCACGGTTCTGGGCAAACGCTTCGTACATGGCAGCAATCAAAACTTGTTCGATCTCCGCGCCGGAGAAGCCCTCGCAGGCTGCTGCTAGCTGACGCAGATCAAAGCGGCTAATATCCCGCCGCCGCTTCTTCAAGTGGATCCGGAAGATCTCCATGCGCTCATTAATGTTGGGCAGATCCACGAAGAAAATCTCGTCAAAACGGCCCTTGCGCAGGAATTCACCCGGCAGGCGATCCACGCGGTTGGCCGTGGCCATGACAAACACCGGCGAGCGCTTCTCCTGCATCCAGGTGAGGAAGGAGCCAAAGATGCGGCTGGAGGTGCCGCCGTCGGAGTCACTGGAGCCTGCCGAGCCGGCGAAGGCTTTGTCCAGCTCGTCGATAAAGAGGATGGCCGGCGCCAGTGATTCGGCGGTGCGCAGAGCGCTGCGCAGGTTAGCCTCTGACTTGCCGACCATAGAGCCATCGTAGACCCGGCCCATATCCAGGCGCAGCAGCGGCAGGCCCCAGAGGCGGGCGGTGGTCTTGGCGATCAAGGACTTACCACAGCCAGGTACGCCCAGAATCAGGAGTCCCTTGGGCTGGGGCAAGCCGTAGGCACGGGCCCGCTCGGTGAAGGCCTCAGATCGCTGCAGCAGCCAACGCTTCAATTCCTCCAGACCGCCAACCGCGTCGATCGTCTCATCTTCTTCGATGAACTCAAGGATGCCGTTGCGCCGGATCAGTTGCTTTTTCTCAGAGAGAACGATATCGACCTCCGCCTCGCTGAGGCGACCGTGCATCACCACCGCCTTGCGGTAAACTTTTTCCGCCTCGTCCTGCGTTAGGCCCAGGGCCGCTTTGACCAGCTTTTCCCGCGTCTCAGGGCTCAGGGATCCGCCGCGGGGAAGCTGCTCCAGCTGGCGGTTGAGGGTGCGCTCCAGGGCGGCCATGTCTGGCAGGGGGAAGTCGACTACGCAAATGTCTTTTTCCAGCTCGACGGGAATCACCTGCACCGGCGACATGAGCAAGATGGTTTTGTGGGATCCCTTCAAGCTGGCGATGGCATCGCGCAGCCAGCGTTTGACTTCGGTGTTGTCCAAAAAGTCGTGCAGATCTTTGAAGACGCAGATGGCGGGATCTTTTTGCTCCATCACCCATTGAATAGCCGGCTGGGGAGATTGGGTGTTGTGCTGGGTGAGGCTGCGGGGGTTGCCGTATTCGACAATGCCGTGGGTAACCGTCCAGATAAACAGGCGCCGCTGCGGCTTGAGAGTGCGAGCGATCGCTGCCAAAGCTGCCTCCGCCCGTTCTTCCTCTGGGGTGACCAGGTAGAGCAGTGGGTATTGAGCTTGGATGAGAATGCTGAGCTCTTGCATGGGAAACACCAACTGCGCGGAGGAAAATCTGAACGAAACCGACAGAAAGAAGGGGAAACGGCGTCTAGAGTTTGCCTGTCTTCAAGGTATCTGAGATATCCTGGCTTGCTCCTTGTTAACTCTTGTTCTAAACCCCTCCTGTCTGCTCAAGTTCGCAAAGAGGCATACCTTTGAAATAGCGCAAAGAAACAGCGCAAAAAGCCTTAGCAGGGCACCAGCTCGTCTTGTCGTTGCTCTTCGGAGCCCGAGGCCGCTCCCCAGTATTCCGGCTCCACCTCTTCGAGGATGGCTTCAGAGGCGGACTGCTGGTGAAGCGAAACCACCTCTCCATTACGGATGACAAACGGATGGCTGCACTCAGGACAGCGGTGGACGCGGTAGGCGCTGCCTTGCACCCCTTCGATGACCTCCGGGTGCAGTAGGTAGAAGGTAAGGGCCTTCTCTGCTACTGCCGACATCGGCTCTCGCTCCACGGCAGCCCGAATCTTCAGATTCCGGTGCAGGTCAGGTGAGAGATACAACGTCACCTTTTGCTTGGCCTCTGCGCCTTCCACAACCTCTGGCCGCTGACTCATGGCTAACCGTTTCTCGTTATATGCCGGACTTGCGCCCCATGATAGCTAGTCTGCCGCCTTGACGGCAAGTTTTTAATAATCTGTAACGTTTTCCCGGAAATTGCTCAGGCTTGCGGAGATCCCTTGCTGGCGGAGTAGGCTAAGTAGGAGACTCAGAGCGGAACGAGCAGTCCCCATGGAACGCCTGATCAACACCTTCAGCAAAAATTTCTCCACCTGGAGCCGTCGGTTTCTGGTGCAGGCCGGCGACGGTTTGGCCAGCCTGAAAGACACGGCTCTAGATAACGGCAATCTGCTCCTCTGCAAAGCCCGCATCGCCCTTGCGGATGCCAGCTTCACCACCCTGCGGGCGTTTGGGTCTCGCTTCGGTTCTGGTCGCTAGCTGCCTAAATCTTGCAGCCGGTAGAGGTGGGCGTAGAGCCCGTTGCGGGCCATGAGCTCGGCGTGGGATCCCTGTTCTTTCAGTTCCCCTCGCTGCAGAACTAAGATGCGATCCACATTGCGGATGGTGGAAAGGCGATGGGCAATGATGAGGGCGGTGCGATCCCGCAGCAGAGTTTCCAGGGCGGATTGGATCAGGGCCTCCGTGCCCACATCCAGGCTGGCGGTGGCCTCGTCCAAGACCAAGATTTTCGGATCCCGCCACAGGGCCCGCACAAAGCTAATGAGCTGTTTTTGGCCGCTGGAGAGGTTGCTGCCCCGCTCTCGCACGGGGGTGGCGTAACCCTGGGGCAGCTCGCGGATGAGCTCGTGCAGGTGGAGTTGGCGGGCCACCCGCTCTACTGCCGCCAGATCCCCTGCCTCTCCCAGGGTGATGTTTTGTTGGATATCTCCAGAGAACAAGAATCCATCCTGCAGGATCACGCCCAGGTGGCGGTGCAGCTCGGCCTGGGGCAGATCGCGAATGTCCACGCCGTCGATGCGGATGCAGCCGCGAGTTACCTCGTAAAGGCGGCAAAGTAGGCGGATGATGGAGCTTTTACCGGCGCCGGTGGGCCCCACCAGGGCGACCTTTTCGCCGGGGCGGATGGTGAAGCTGAGGTCTTTGAGCACCCACTCGCCGGGGTTGTAGGCAAACCAGACCTGCTCGAACTGCACCTCCCCTTTGGCCGTTGGGGGCAGGTGGCGCGGCTGGACGGGATCCTGGATGGCGACGGGCAGGCTGAGGATGTGGTCGATGCGTTCCACGGCGGTGAACCCCGCCTGCAGGGCGGTGAACTTTTCCGCCAACTGGCGCAGGGGGTTGAAAAAGCGCTGGGAAAAGAGAATGAAGGCGTAGAGGCTGCCGAAGGTGAGGGGTTCTCGGGGTAAAGGCAGGGATCCCCCTCCGGCTGCCAGCACCTGCTGTCCGCCCACCCACAGGAGAGCGGCCACTGCCAGCCAGGCAACCCACTCCAAAACGGCGGAAAGGGCAGCGTCGTAGAGGATGGTCTGATCCACTTCTTGGATGTAGCGCCGGTTGATGGTTTGAAAAATCTCGCTGTTGAGCCGCTCCCGCCGAAACAGTTGCACCACGGCAATGCCCAAGACGTTTTCCTGGATCCAGGCGTTGAGCTTGGAGAGCTCTTCCCGCACGCGGAAGTTGGCATCGCGAAAGCGGCGCTGCAGCTCGACAACTACAGCGCTGGCCGGCAGGACAATGAGGATCAGCAGCAGGCCCAGATCCCAGCGCTGGCTGAGCATCACCACTGCGATCACCGCCAGGGTAAAGAGGTCGCTGACGATGCCGACCGCGCCGGTGGAAAACACATCCCCCAGAGCTTCTACATCGCTGGTGATGCGGGTAATCAACTTGCCCACCGGGGTGCGATCGAAAAATTGGGCCGGCAGGGCCAGCACGTGGGCAAAGAGATCGTTGCGGATGTCGCGGGTCATCAACTGCCCCAGCTTCTGGCTGGTATACCCTTCCAAGGCTTGAAAAAGCCAGCGGGCCAGCAGGGTGAGGATCAACAGGCCCGCGTAGGGCCAGAGGCCGGCGAGGATCCCACTGTTGCCTTGGGCGAGCGCTTGGGCGATGGGGCCGTCCAGGGCTCGCTGCAGGATCAAGGGCTGCACCGCATCGGCTAGGGCCAGGGGCGGCAAAAAGGCCAAGGCGGCCAACAACAGCTTCAGGTGCCGCCGGGCATAGGGCCAGAGCAGCCGCAGCAACCGCCAATCGCTGCGGGGATCCCTGTGGGAATCAGCAGCAGGAGGAAAGGTGGCAAGGCTCACTGACTCACACCCAAAGACGATGAAGGCAACTGATCTACTCTAAGCTCTCTCCCTGAAGAGGGTGGGCCCGCCCCCCCGCGCCCCCCCCCCCCCCCCCCCGGGGGGGGGGGGGGGGGGGGGGGGGGGGGGGGGGGGGCGCTGGTAGAAGGCGGGTGTTGTGGG
>NZ_JANSJN010000125.1:0-7122 GCF_047462555.1 Synechococcus sp. B60.1 | reverse complement strand
GGCACGCTGAAGGTCTCGGGTGTCAACGTCACCCAAACCCAGCTCGACAGCTTCTTCCCCAAATCCACGCCCACGCCGACGCCAACACCCACGCACACGCCGATCGCCAACCAGATAGTGGTAACCCCTGCCACCCTGACGCTTCCGAGTGGCTCCAGCCAGACGGTGACGGTGTCCCTGCCCAGCCAGCCGTCAGGGAACGTAACAGTGACGGCGACGCCGGACACGGGCATTACGGTTACGCCGACTACGCTGAACTTCACGCCCACTGTTTTCAGCGGTACAGTCACGGTGAAGAGCGTGGCGGCCCCTGGCACCAAGGGCACCGTCAAGTTCTCCGCCTCTGGCTACACAGACAAGGTTGCCGATGTTACGGTTGAGCAATCGTCTTCTATCGTGGTCAGCCCCGCCAGCTTGGAGATTCCCACCGCCGGCACTGGTCTCAAGACCTTCGACGTGAAGCTGGCGGCTGCCCCCTCTGCCCCCGTCACCATTACCATCACGCCACCGACAGGCTTTACCACCAACAAAGCCTCGCTGGTCTTCAACGCCCTCAACTTCAGCACCAACCAGACAGTTACGGTAACCACGACGGCGCCGGCGGGCACCACAGATGTGATCAAGCTCTTCAGCCCAGATGTGGGGCAGTTTGATGTCGAGGTCAAGGCGATCCCGGCTGCTGCGGGCCAGTTCTTCGTGGATCCGGTTAACGGAAACAACGCCAACCCTGGTACAGCCATTCAGCCTTTCCAGACGGTAAAGCACGCCCTCACCACTGCCGTCGTCAGCAGCGCGGCCAATACCATTGGCTCTGGCACTGGTGGGGGAACAGATGTAACGGTGACGGTCGTCGGCCCTGGAACGGAGACCCTTACTGCCAACACTGCTTCTCTTGCCCTGACCAAGGGATCCGTTACCGTGATCGGCCCTGCTGGCTTTAACCTCGATTTGAACAGCAACCAACTAACCCTCAACAAAGGCTATAAGCTGCAGGGCTTCAAGATCACCAGTGGCAACACAACAGCAAGTCAGGCCATCAACCTTGCCGGCGAGGGCACCTCTCTGAAGAATATGACGATTGACTGTACGGGGTTTGGGTCAGTCAATACAACCTGCGTCCAGGTCACTGCTGCCAACACCACCCTCGATCTGGAGGGCCTCACCCTGTCCATCAAGGGCAACCAGGACAGTACCGTGGCTATTGACCAGACCGCTTCTAACACAACCCTCAACATTACCGCAAGTACCGTCAAATCTACCGGTACAGGTGGCAAAGACGTCGTCGGCATTCAGGGAGTCGGCAAGCTGGTCGTTACCACAACCACAGTCGATTTCTCGACGGTTGCCAGTGGAACCAATGGAAGCCCAACGATTGCCATCCAGTTGGGAGCTGCAGGCTCTGCGGTGCAAAGCTCTGTGATTAAGATAAATGGCACAGTGGCTAACCAAAGCGGCGCCATTGGAGTTAAAGCAACCACTGCTGGCTCGTTTGTAACTGGAACTACGTTTACAACGGAGACGGACACAGTTGGCATTGGCATCAAAAACTCGGGCAACGTGAATGCGGATGCGGGTACGGTCAACTCCTTCCCCATCGCTCCTGCAAAAGTGCTGTTCAAGAACCTCGATCCCTAGGCTCCGGGTGTAGGCTGAGGGTGGCCCCTCTTCCCTGCGGGAGAAGGGGGCCTTTTTTTGGTGTTTGGCCGCAGCAGCGAAGCGGCAAAATGGTTGGATTTTCCCTACCCTCTCAGCGGAGACTGGGGAATAATTTCTTGTGATTTCCCTAGGTGAGCTAGCTTGCACTTGTCCAAGACTTCAACCGCTGCTTAAACTTTTGCTGCCCTTCTATTGGAGATCGAGAATGTCTATCCGCAACTTTCCACGCAGCCGGCGCACTTCCCTAGCCTTCTTGGCGTTGGCTGGCGCTCTGGCCGGGGTGATGGCTGCCTGCTCTTCTTCTTCAGAGACTCCTCTGATTGTTCCCACCCCCACGCCGACGCCCACCCCCACGCCGACGCCCACCCCGACGCCAACGCCCACGCCGACACCGACACCCACACCGACGCCCACCCCTGCAGGTACACAGATCAGTATTCCTGGCCTGCCTGCCGGCGCGACGGTGACGGTGACAGGTGCAGGGGGGTCGCCGGTGATCACCACCTCCACGTCGGTGTCGGGCAACGTGGCCACCTTCTCCGGGCCGTTCACGATCCCCTTCGGTGGCCAGATCCGGATAACGCCGGCCATTGCCTCGCCGTCGGCGATCACGGTGGGCGGTACGACGCTGAACACCTTTGACAACACCACCAACCCCGGCAGCACCACCTACTTCAACTTCGGGCCGGGCATCTCGGTCAACTAGCTTGAGGTTGGCTGCCACATAAGTCTCGGGAGGGCATTGGGTTGCCCTTCTTTTTTTCTTTACGAGCAGGCTGTCTTTTTCTGCTCCAACGTTACTTTTCAAGCGCCAATTTGGGTAAGATTTGCCTAGGCATGCCTCTTAAGCCAGTTTCCCTGGAGTGAGCCAGATAGCCTCTGCCCAAGACTTCAGCCCCCTTGAGTTTTAACCAACGGAGGCTAAGTATGACTGTTCGGGATCCCAAAACTAACCTGCGCTCTTCGCTGCTTTCGCTGCTGCTCACTTCCTCCCTGGTGGGGGGGGCTGTAGCCTGTTCCTTTTCCGAGGTACCCAGCGTTACCCAAGTTCCGCCAACCCTCTCTGCTCAGGCTCCAGAAACGCCTGAGGCGCCGCCCGATAGCATTTCCTTCTACTACGACGGGGTGAAGACCTCTATCACCATTAAGGACGCAGCGGTGCTCTTTGCTGCCTGCACCCTCAACACGGGCGACTCCACCAAGATTGTGAATTTTGTCAACAATACCCTGAAGGCAGGGCCGATCACTGCTGCTGAGGTTACGGGGCTGGGCGACCCGCTCAAGCCAGCCATCTCCGACTTCACGGCCGATGGCGTGGTGAACTGCAATGACGCGGCGGTGCTGTTTGCGGCAGTTACCGTGGGGACGGATGCTGCTAAGGTCAACCAGTTTGTCTCCGGCACGCTGAAGGTCTCGGGTGTCAACGTCACCCAAACCCAGCTCGACAGCTTCTTCCCCAAATCCACGCCCACGCCTAGCCCGACGGCGACACCCACTGTAACGCCTAGCCCGACGGCGACGCCCACGCCAACGCCCAGCCCTGCCATTGTGGTTGTGCCCAGCAGCTTGACGATTAACGCTCTCTCCTCGGCCAAGCTGGAGATTAGCCCAAGTGTGGCCCCCACGGGCGGTAATCTGGTGCTGAGCGTGGTCAGCAATGACTCTACTATTGCTTCGATTAGTGGCTCTTCCACGCTGACTTTCCCCAGCGGCTCAACCTCGCCGCAGCAAGTAACTGTGGTAGGGGTTTCTCAAGGCTCGGCTAATATCGTTGTCTCGGTGGCTGGCGCCAGTGCGGCTACAAACTACAAGGGCGTGCTACCGGTAACGGTGCCGGTAAAGGTGGAGCCAGCGTTGCCGGCTGGTATCAAGGTGACGCCAGACAGCGTTTCCACGCAGGTGGGTTCTACGGTAACCTTCTCGCTGGAGCCAACGCAGCCACCCCAAAACGGCAGCTTTGTTGTTGCTGTAAGCTCGAGCAACCCAACAGTAGCGACAGTTAACTTGCCCACCGTAACTTTTGCTGAGGGCAACACAGCGCCGCAGACGGTAGCAGTGACGGGCGTAGGAACTGGCACGGCCACGATTACGCTGACGCGGGCAAGTACCACGACGGCCACCAACTACCCGGCGACCGTTGCGCCGCAGACGGTGAAGGTAACGGTTACGGTAGGCCCGCCAGTCGCTGCCAAGACAGTTTACGTGGCCCCGGGTGCAGGAGGGGATGGCAGCAGCCTGCTGTCGCCAGCCAAATTCGCGACAGGCCTTCAAGCTGCGAAGACCCTGCAGCAGTCGACGCCAAACTTGCCTGTTTTCCTCAAGGTGGTTGGGGCAGGGGGTGAAAATCTTGCTCTCAACGAAATCGCTCCAGTGAACGGTGGGACGATTACCATTGTGCCGGAGCCAAACTTCGCAGGTGGAGTGGCAGGTATCCAACTAGGAGCTAAGCTCACCATCAAACCCGGGGTGACGGTGAGCGATATTGCGATTGACCTCAATAATCAGGACTTGATCATTCTAGGTCAGGGCGACAAGTTGAAAATTACAGCTTTAGGAGGGGGTGCACAAGAAGATGTAACAATAGATGCTGGGGCCACGGTAACGGATTCGCTCATTACTTTCAAAGATAACGGTAACCAACTGACTGTCAGGGGTACTCTTAGCAACTCTACAGTTGAGGCGGATGTTGTCCTTATCGATCAGCCGGTTAAGCTAGCTGGATCTGGCACGCTACAGAAGGTAACTGTGGAATGCAAGATTGGTGCTGGTGGTCCTACCCAAATCTGTGTTAATGTTACAGGAGGCAGCCCACAAATTACCGACAGCCAAATCCTTGTAGATCTAGCTGGCGCTGATACTATTTTTGTCAACACTGATAACAACAACCCCCCCAACCTCACCATTCAAGGCAGCCTTATCAAGCAGGTGCCTAATAATGTCGCCTTAAAGGCGATACTTGTACAGCACAATGACGGCGCCCTGGTTATCCAAGGCAGCACTCTTGACCTAAATGTCAACACTGATGTTAATTCCAGAGCTCTGAGGTCCACCGCTGCCAGCGGCTCGATAACTCTGGTGGGCAATATCTTCAAGGGCTATAATTTCGGTGGCCAACCAGTTGTTCAGATTCTTGGTAATATTGGTGCGTTCCCACAGCAAATTACCAATAACCAGTTTGTGATCACTAATGCGGCCACAATAGGCATTAGGCTCCCTGCGAATGCATCCCCTACCCTAGTCGATCAATATGCTCTCAACAGTGGCAACACCTTTGGTAATGCTAATGTAAAAGTCATCAAATAGCGCATTCTAGGCGAGGAGGGAGAGGTGTAGAACTCTCCCTCTTTCCTGTTTTTGGCTTGTCAAGGGCTGAGGTCACCAATATGAGGTGCTGTTCCAAGTTTTCCAAAAGTCCTCCTGTAGGGTTTTTGCTGCTGCCCGGGGCGGTGGCCGCCTGCTCTGCCGAGGTGCCCCAGGTAACACGGAACTGTCTAGAGGCGTCTCCCAATCCTTTACTGTTCCAGAACCTCAGTCCCTGGGCCACGGGTGTAGGCTGAGCTTTCCTGGCTTCTTCTCTTGCAAGCAGCCAAGGGCAAGAATCTTGCCGGCTGTCAGCTCATCGGGGTCAATCTGGCCACTGTCCAGAATAAGGGGCGAGCTTTCGAGGCCATCGCCGAGCTGCGCGAGGTGGTCGAGCAACAAAACCGCGCCATCGCCTATGACCCCAGTCAGGGCTGGTCTTCAGGCAGCTTAGTATTATAGAGGGGGCGAGGCCGAGGTGTCTCGTTGAATAGTTCTTTGGGTGAGAGAGAACAATGTTTCAGCCTAACTTCAAGCCTTCTAGGAACTCTGCTCTTGGATCGCTGCTGCTAGCCTCTTCGCTGGCGGTGGCCGCCTGCTCTGCCGAAACGCCCCAGGTGACGCAAGTGCCGCCCACCCTTACGGCCCAGGTGCCGGAAGAGGGGGTCGCCTTCTACTACAATGGCGTGAAAATCTCGATCATGGCTAGGGATGCAGCCGTGCTTTTTGCCGCCTGCACCCTCAACACCAACGACGCCGCCAAGATCATCAGCTTTGCCAACACCACTCTGAAGCTTCAGCCACCGCTCACCTCTGCCGAGGTTACAGGGCTGGGCGACCCGCTCCAGCCGGCCATTTCCGACTTCACGGGCGACGGCACCGTCAACTGCAGCGACGCGGCGGTGCTGTTTGCGGTAGCTACTGTAGGGACGGATGTTGCTAAGGTCAACCAGTTTGTCTCCAACACGCTGAAGGTCTCGGGTGTCAACGTCACCCAAACCCAGCTCGACAGATTCTTCCGGCCCGCTCCCAGCGGCTCGTGGATCACCATCACCATTCCCGGCCTGTCTGATCGCGCCACGGTAACCGTTACCCGCTCCGATGGCACGGAGATCGCCAGCGCTACATGGGTGTGGGGCAACGAAGCCATTTTTGCGGCACCGTTTACCATCCCCTTCGGCGGCCAGATCCGGGTGACGCCGGCCATTGCCTCACCCCAGCCAATCAGCGTCAGCGGCTTCACCCTCAGCGTCTTCGACAACACCACCAACCCCGGCAGTACCACCTACTTCAACCACGGCCCGGCCATTAACGTGAACTAGCCTGGGCCTGCCCAAAGGTTCGGTTGTTCGGGTTCCCCCCCGGCCAAAGCTGGGGGCTTTGAATGGTTCTGCAGTTGGCAAGCCAAGCACGGATCTCCCTCTGTCTCCTCACATGCGGGGGAAGGGGGGCAGGCTGGTTTACCGCAGCCCCAGACAGAGCAATCACGTTGGCGGCGTTGGAGTCTGCTCCCCCTTCCTTCCCAGCCAATCCGGGAGCTTCCGCGCCGCGTTTTTCGCCGACTGATATAGATCACAGATCACAACGGCTGCTTGGGGTGAGATCGGAGGAAGAAGAGCTATGTTTTTTAGCTCTCCCTTTGGGTAAGATGCTTCTGGACTTTCTGGGCCATTCCCAGATTTGTTCCCTCAAGGCTTTCCCCGGAAGTGAGCTGGGCGGCGTTTGTTCGAGGCCTTCGCCTGGACTAAAACCTTCTCAATGGAGATTTGCAATGGCTACCCAAGATTTCAAGCCCAACTTGCCCTCTGCGCTGGCCTCTTTGATGCTGGCTTCCTCGCTGGCAGGGGTGATGGCCGCCTGCTCTGCCAATACGCCCACGGCTACGCAGGTGCCCTCTACCATCTCGGCGCAACTGCCCGAGACAGCAGCCCCCGCCACCGACAGCATCGCCTTCTACTACGACGGGGTAAAGACCTCTATCAAAATCACAGATGCGGCGGTGCTCTTTGCCGCCTGCACCCTCAACACGGGCGACTCCACCAAGATTGTGAATTTTGTCAACAATACTCTAAAGGCAGGGCCGATCACCGCTGCTGAGGTTACGGGGCTGGGCGACCCGCTCAAGCCAGCCATCTCCGACTTCACGGCCGATGGCGTGGTGAACTG
>NZ_JANSJN010000124.1:0-7255 GCF_047462555.1 Synechococcus sp. B60.1 | reverse complement strand
AATGATTGAGATGCGAGCGCTTTGATGACTGTAAGCCCCCGCTTGTCAGCGAGGAGAGCGTCTCGTCTGTGGATTCTTGCTGCTGGCTTGGCGGGGAGGGGTAGTGGATGGTTAACCAGCGGATGCGAGGCCGTTCCTCTCCTGCCTCTGGGATCCTCCCCTTTGGCTCCTTGATGGTGCTGAGTGTTTCCGTTGGGGCCTTGGCGGCCTTGGGCTGGCAGTTGTGGCAGCTCCTTGCCCCAATGTTGGCTCCCCCTGCTCCACCCCAATTTCAGCGGGCGGTGCGCCCGGCTCCCTTGCCCAGCCCGACAAGTTTGCCTTCTCCCCCCTTTGTTCGCATCAGTGGGACAGAGTCCTTGCCGGCGGCGGGCACCATCGACCCTGAGACCTTTCCTCCCGGCAGCCGCGGGCGGGTGATTGAGCCGATTGGCCTGGCCATTCGCAGCCAGCCTTCTGCTGATGGAGCCTACCAAGGGGGAATTGTGGCGGGGGAAACGGTGACGGTGCTGGAGTACAGCGCCGATGGCCGCTGGCAACGGGTGCGGCGGGAGTTGAACGGTCAAGAGGGCTGGGTGCGGGCGGGCAATTTGGGCCCTGTGGAAGGGGCGACAGAGGTTGCTTCAGCCACAACTTCTGCAACTTCTACAGTCGAATCCACGCCTGACCCTACTCCTTTGCCGACTCGGCTTTCGGCAGCAACAAACATTGCCCCCGGCTCACAGGGGCGGGTGATCGAGCCAATTGGTTTGGCGCTGCGAGCCACTCCCGACCGGGAAGGGGCCTACATTGGTGGTGTGCCCATGAACGAGGTGGTGACGGTGTTGGAGTACAGCGCCGATGGCCGGTGGCAGCGCATCCGGCGGCAGAATGGGCAAGAGGGCTGGGTGCGGGCTGGAAACCTGGCGCAGGAGTAGCAAGATGCCCCAGCGGGGGATTGTGGTGCCCCGAAAGTTTGTGTTTGGCTAGGTCAGTAGCGCTAGCCGAACTCTAGGTGAAGCAACTCTTCTCTCCCTTGTGGGTCATTTCCTTCAGGGATCCCTTGGCCAAAGGGGTAGTTTTTGCTCTGGTGGCCCTGGGGCTGGCCTCTGGGATAACCGCTTGTCGCCCGGCGGCAAAACGGGAGGGGATCAGGGAGCCGCAGGCGATCTCTGCCTCGGCCAAAGGCACGCTGGAGCTATGGGCCAACGGCGAAGCATTCGTGCGGGAGGGGCTGGTCTCCAAGGACGGCTGGGCACTGCAGTTTGAGCATGTGTACGTGACGCTGGCAGATGTCACGGCCTACCAGACAGATCCCCCTTTTGATCCGCAAGGGGAGGAGGAGCTGCGGGCCAAGGCCCTGGTCAGCCTGACAGGCCCTCTCACGGTGGATTTGGTGCCAGCGGCGGGGGCAGAACGGGTTCTGCTGGGATCCCTGGAAGCTCCCCCTGGCCACTACAACGCCTTGGCTTGGCGCCTGGTGCCGGCAGCAGAGGGGCCGGCCAAGGGCTACTCCCTCTGGATCGAGGGCAAAGCCCGGCCAGCAAAAGGGGAGGGAGAGGGGATCCCCTTTGTGCTCAAGTTCAGCCCCGAGCTGGCCTTTGTCTGCGGCGAGTATGTGGGGGAAGCGCGCAAGGGCTTTGTCCAGGCGGGCCAGGTGGCGGATCTGGAAGCGACTTTCCACTTTGACCATCTGTTTGGGGATGGCAGCCTACCGCCGGAAGATGACCTCAATCGGGTGGCGCTGGGGTTTGCCCCCCTGGTGAAGCTGGATCCCCTCTCTCTGGAGCAGCGGCTAAAGGGGGGATCCGACCCTCTGGTCTGGGATGACCTGCAGGAAAGTGGGACGGCGTCCAAAACCCTCTTGGAGATCCTGCAGAACTTGGGCCACGTGGGGGAGGGCCACTGCCGCGCGTCCTCTGACCGCCTCGACAGGACGGGATCTTGACCTTAGGTCTTTGCCCTCAAGCTTGGGTGGCTTTTGCAGTCGAGAGATTGTCCTCTACTTTTGCCGACCGATGCACTTAGTCTGGCCAAAGCGCCTCCCTTTCTACACTTACTGGCAACTGAGCTGGCTGGCCTGCGGCCTGCTCTTGTCTACTCCGGCTTGGGCTCATGGGGTGGAGGCCTCTTGGCGGGCCGTTCCCACTTTCGAGATCCAAGCCCGCTACGATTCCGGCGAGCCGCTGCGTTCTGCCCGCGTTACGGTGTTTGCACCCACCCATCCCACCACCCCTTGGCAGGAAGGGCAAACGGATGAGCAGGGGCGATTTCTGCTGCAGCCGGATCCTGAGCTCAAGGGACTGTGGCAGGTGCGCATTCGCCAGGCCGGCCACGGCGTGGTGGTGAATGTGCCGGTGGGCGAAGCGGCTATGCAGGCAGAGGGGATCCCCAACGGCTCCTCCTTTGGCCCTCTGCAGCGGGGGGTTATGGCTGCCTGCATCCTCTGGGGGTGCTTGGGTACGGCCCTGTTTTTCTCCCGGCCCCGTCCCTCCCAAGGCCCAGAACTGCCCGACTCCCCAGGAGGTGCTGCCGCTTTGAGCCAGGACTAGCCATGCACATCAGCGAGGGCCTTCTGCCAGCACCGCTTTGGCTGGGGGGGTATGGCATCACTGCCCTGCTGACGGGTTGGAGCCTACACCTCCTCCAGCGCTTGGAAAAGGATCCCCGCCGCCAACTCCCCAAAGCGGCGCTGCTGACCGCCGCCTTTTTTGTTGCCTCCTCCCTTCACCTGCCTTTTCCTCCGGCCAGCCTACACCTGCTGCTCAATGGCTTGTTGGGCGTGCTGTTGGGGGCCTTGGCCTACCCAGCAATTGTGGTGGGCCTGTTTTTCCAGGCGGTGGCTTTTGGCCACGGGGGGCTGACCACGCTGGGGATCAACGCCGCCATTATGGGGATCCCGGCGCTCTTGGCAGGGGGGATCTTTCGGGCAGGCCGGCGGCCAATGGGAGCTGGGTTGGCGGCCTTCTGGGCGGGAGCGGCGGGGGTGGGGCTGGCGGCGCTGCTCTTCTATGGGGTGGTCATGGCTGCTCTCCTAGGCGAGGGGGCGGTCTCCACCCAAGCAGAGCGCTTGGCCTTGGGCAGCTTGGTGATGGCCCACCTCCCTCTGGCAGCGGTGGAAGGGCTGTTTACCCATTGGGTGGTGCGGTTTTTGCAGCGGGTGCAACCGGATCTGTTGGGAGAAGATGCCAAAAGATAGGGCCGAGGTCGTCATCTCCCCGGAGCTCAGGGGAAGGCAGTTCTCCCCACCCGCTCCCCTCCCTCCCTCCCCCGCTTGGCTGCACCGCTGGCAGGCTTTGCCCAAGCTGGTGGGCCTAGGAGCCCTGATGGCAGCTTGCGCCCAGGTGCAGCGCTTAACCTTGCTGCCCCTAGTCTGGGTGCTGGTGGCTCTTCTCTGGGCGCTCTCCGGGTTGCCCCTGCGCCAAGGGCTAAGACGGCTGGCTGCTCCAGGCGCTTTGCTCATCCCCTTCGTTGCCCTTCTACCCCTAGTTGTGGGAGATACCATCCTCTGGCGCTGGGGATCCCTAGCTTTGCGCTGGGAGGGGCTGGAGAGGGCGCTCTGCCTTGGCGGGCGCAGCCTGGCCCTATTGGCGCTGGCAACGCTGCTGGTGGAGACCACCCCTCTGCCAGCCCTGCTGGCAGCTCTGCGGGCTGTAGGGATCCCCGACCTCCTGCTGGAACTGGCCTGGTTGACGCAGCGCTATTTGCAGGAGATAGGCGCCCAGTGGCAGCAGATGCAACGAGCAGCCCGCTTGAGGGGCTGGCAACCGCGGGGATCCCTGTGGCGCCCGGGCCCGGCCTTGCGCCAAGACCTGCCCTTCCTGGCTGCTGCCGTAGGCACTCTCCTAGTGCGCAGCTACGAGCGCTCTGAGCGCGTCTATCAGGCCCTGCGCCTGCGGGGCTACGGAAAAGCGCCCTTGCTCCCAGAAGAGAGGGCAGGGGATCCCTGCAGTTGGGCGGCCAGCGGTCTGGCAGTGGCTGTAGCTCTTGGCTTGGTGTGGGTTCAACTTGGGGGGTAGGCCGATTGAGCTGGTGGGCAGACGATCCTCCTCCCCGCCTTCAGAAGCGAAGCCCAACTAGAACTAGAATAAGAGAGCTTTAATTTCTGGTGTCGCCATTTTCTCGGCCTCTCCTGTGGCTATGAACCGGTTGGAGACCGCTTTGCCTACACCCTCTCGCGGCCCTGTCGCTCCTCCAAAGGAAGCACCGGCCGTTGCCGTTGTGCACCTGGGCTGTGAGAAAAACCGGGTGGACACAGAACACATGATGGGTCTGCTGGCCCAGGCGGGCTACCGGGTGGAAGGGGATGAAGACAGCGCCGACTACGTTATCGTCAACACCTGCAGCTTCATCGAGGCGGCGCGGCGGGAGTCGGTCAGCACCCTGATGGAGCTGGCGGTACAGGGCAAGAAGATCATCATCGCCGGCTGCTTGGCGCAACACTTCCAAGAGGAGCTGCTGCGGGAGATCCCCGAGGCAGTGGCCATTGTGGGCACTAGCGACTACCACCAAGTTGTCCAGGTGATTGAGCGGGTGGAGCGGGGAGAGCGGGTTAACGCCGTTACCTCCAGCTTGGACTACATTGCCGATGAGACCGTCCCCCGCTATCGCACCACCCACGCGCCGGTGGCCTACCTGCGGGTAGCTGAAGGGTGTGACTATCGCTGCTCTTTCTGCATCATCCCCCACCTGCGGGGCAAGCAACGCTCCCGCTCCATCGAGTCTATCCTGCGGGAAGCAGAACAGCTGGCTGCAGAAGGGGTGCAGGAGCTCATCCTCATTTCCCAGATCACCACCAACTACGGGATCGACCTGTACGGGGAGCCACGGCTGGCCGAGCTCATCCGCGCTCTAGGCCAGGTTCCCATTCCCTGGATCCGCATGCTCTACGCCTACCCCACGGGCATCACCCCAGCCGTGGTGGAGGCCATTGAAGAGACGCCCAATTTCTTGCCCTATCTGGATCTGCCGCTGCAGCACAGCCATCCCGAGATCCTCAAGGCCATGAACCGCCCCTGGCAGGGCCAGGTCAACGACCGGGTCATCGAGCGGCTGCGCCAGGCGCTGCCCAACGCTGTGCTGCGCACCAGCTTTATTGTGGGCTTTCCCGGCGAGACGGAGGAGCACTTCCAGCATCTGTTGGACTTTGTGCAGCGCCACCAATTTGACCATGTGGGGGTGTTTACTTTTTCTCCTGAGGAAGGTACCCCCGCCTACCACCTCCCCCACCCAGTGCCTGAGCGCGTCAAAAAAGAGCGCCGCGCCCGCCTAATGCAACTGCAGCAAGGGATCGCCTTCCGCCGCAACCGCGAGCAGGTGGGCCGGGTGGTGCCTGTGCTCCTGGAGCAGGAAAACCCCCGCACTGGCGAGTGGATTGGTCGCTCCCCCCGCTTTGCCCCTGAGGTGGACGGGGTGGTGTACGTGCGCGGGCCGGGATCCCTGGGATCCCTGGTGCCGGTGCAGATTACACGGGCCGAGCCCTACGATCTCTTTGGCCAGGTGGTGGAGGCACCGCCAGGCTTTAGCTGGAGCGGACGGTAAATTTGGTTGGACTATGGCCAGTGCAGATGAGCTAAAACAGGCGGCGGCCCAGGCGGCAGCTCAAAAGGTTCAGTCGGGCATGGTGGTAGGCCTGGGCACGGGATCCACAGCCGCTTTTGCCGTGAGCGCCCTGGCGGAGCGGATGCAAAAGGAGGGGCTGCAGTTTATCGGGGTGCCCACCTCGGAGCGCACAGCGGAACAAGCCCGCTCGCTAGGGATCCCGCTGGCCACGCTGGAGGAGCACCCGCGCCTAGATTTGGCCATTGACGGCGCCGATGAAATTGAAGTGGGATCCCTCAACCTAATCAAAGGAGCGGGGGGAGCTCTGCTGCGGGAAAAATTGGTGGAGGCCAGCGCTGCCGAGCTCATCATTATTGCCGATGCCTCCAAGAAGGTGCCGCATCTGGGCACGCGCTTTCCGGTACCGGTGGAGGTGGTGCGCTTTGGCTGGAAGACGACCCTAGCGCGGGTGGAGGCCCTGGGCTGTCAGGCGGTGCTGCGGCGCAATGCCGACGGGGATCCCTACCTCACCGACGAGCAGCACTACATTCTCGACTGCCAGTTTGGCCCCATCGCCGATCCAGCCAAGCTGGCTGAGCAACTCAAGGGAACGGTGGGGGTGGTGGAGCACGGCCTGTTTATCGGCATGGCCACGGAGGCCATTATTGCTAGCCCTGAAGGGATCGAGACGCTGCGGCGGAGCTAAGGGCCAACTCGGCTGCCAGCAGGATGGCCTGCTTGAGGCTCTCGGCCCGGGCCACCCCTTGCCCAGCTATGTCAAAGGCGGTGCCATGGTCGGGGGAGGTGCGGATAAAGGGCAGCCCCAGGGTCAGGTTGACGGCCCGGTCAAACGCCAGCAGTTTTACAGGGATCAGGCCTTGGTCGTGGTAGAGGGCCAGGTAGGCGTCGGCAACGGCGGGGGATCCTTGGCCATACCAAGCCTGGGCGGGAGCCAGCCACATCGTATCGGGGGGGAGGGGCCCCCAGATTTTGGCGTGGGGATAACTACCTAGCAGCTCCGCCAGCCACTCCTGCTCCTCTGAGCCCAGTTGCCCCTGTTCGCCGGCATGGGGGTTGAGGCCAGCCACGGCAATGACGGGATCGGCAATTGCAAAGAGCTGGCGCAGGGATCCCGCCAGCAGGTCCAGCTTTGTGCGCACCAGTTCGGGGGTAAGGGTGAGGGGCACCTGGCGCAAGGGAATGTGGGTGGTGGCCAGCAGAACTCGGAGCTGCCAGCCGCTGTGGGGGGAACGGGCCACAAACAGCATGCCGTAGCGCTCGCGCCCGCTGAGCTGGGCCAGGACTTCGGTCTGACCGGGAAAGGGGTAGCCCGCCTGGTGCCAGAGGTATTTGGCGATGGGGGCGGTCACGATCCCCTGGAACTGCCCCCGCAGCGCTTCTTCAATAGCTGCTTTCAGGTAGCCAAAGCTGGCTGCCCCGCTCTGGGCATCCCCCCGACCCACGCGCGAGGGCTCTAGGTGGAAGCCGCTGGGGCACTCCAGGACTGGGATCCCTGCCGGGTCGGCTAAAGGATCCGTTACCCCTTTTGCTTTCAAGAGGCGGTGGGCAGCCTGCAAAACCTGCCGCTCGCCTACTACGGTTATCTGGGCGCAGGCCTGCACTTGGGGATCCGCCAGGGCCTTGAGCACAATTTCCGGCCCAATCCCCGCCGGATCTCCCAACGTCAGAGCCAGCTTTGGCAGCACTGAGCTCATTGGATCCTCCCAAAGGGGGAACC
>NZ_JANSJN010000123.1:0-7370 GCF_047462555.1 Synechococcus sp. B60.1 | reverse complement strand
TACCGTTTTTGTGTTGCTTTGCCAACACGAGATGCGTAGGGGATTAGCCCCGCAGGCGACCGGAGCGCAGGATGCTGAGGATGAGCCACAGCCCCAGCAGGCTGGCGGCGCCAAAGAGCAGCTCGCTTAGCCAAAAGACCTGGAAGCGCTGGGTTTGCGCCGAGATGATGGCAGCGCCAATAATCAGGGATCCAACCAGGATGCTGTAGGAGAGGCGGTTGGCCGACTGGTCCAGGCTGGTGCGGAGGCCTTCCAGCTCCTGCACCGTCAGGTTCCAGCGCTGGGTCTCGGAGGTGATGCGGCTAAGCAGCACTTCCAGTTGCCGCGGCGACTGCAGCGAGAGGTTTTTGAGATCCAGGGCTGTGCGCAGCAGCGAGGGCAGGGGGGCATCCCCCAGCAACTGCTGCCGAAACACATCGGCCATCAGGGGGCGAATTTGCTCCGGCAGATTGTAGTCTGGGGTGAGCTGGCGGGCGATCCCTTCCAGGTTGGCCAGGGCCTTGGCGCACAGTCCCAGGTTGCCGGGGATGCGGATCTGGTTGCGCCGCGCCGCCTGTAGGATCTCGGAAAAGAGCTCGCTAAAATCCAGCTCGGCAACGCTCAGGGTGTAGTACTGGCGCAAGAGGCGCTCGTATTCCCTCTGCAGTTGGGCCAGGCTGACGGCGGGATCCCGCGGGCTGCCCCTAGGACTTTCCGGCAGAGCCAGTTCCAGCGTGAGCTCAGCACAGCGCTGGGCATCCAGGCTGACGATGGCCAAAATCAGCTCCAGCACAATCTGCTGCGTGCGGGGATCCAGCCGCCCAATCATGCCGCAGTCCAAGAGGGCCACGCGACCGGATCCCAGGTAGAAGAGGTTGCCGGGGTGGGGATCGGCGTGGAAATAGCCGTCAAGGCAGATCTGCTGGAAAAAGGCGCGGGTGAGCAGGCGGGCAATCTGCTGCGGGTCGGCGTCACTGCGATCCGCCTCCAGCAGGGGCTTTCCCTCGATCCACTCCAGCGTCAGCACCTTGGGGGTAGTGAGCGCCCAGTAGACGCGCGGCACCACCAACTGCGCTGGGTCAAACCAACGGCTGGCCTGCAGGTGTTGCCGCAGTTGCTCCGTGTGGCGGGCTTCCTGGGTAAAGTCCAGCTCCGCCTGCAGCGCCCGGCAAAACTCATTGGCCAAGGCCACCACGTCTGTTAGCCTACCGAACTCCGTTTGCGCCACCAGCTCAGCAATGCTGCGGATGAGCTTTGTATCCCGCTCTACTATTGCCTCCAAACCCGGCCGCTGGATCTTGAGAGCCACCGCTTCGCCACTGAGCAGGCGGGCGCGATGGACTTGGGCAATGGATCCCGCTGCCACTGCTTCCGTGTCCAGGCTGCTGAATACCTGCTCCAGGGGCTTTTGCAACTGCTGGCGCAGCAGGATCTCCACTGCCTTCCAGGGCACGGGGGGCACATTGCTCTGCAGCGTGCTGAGGGCCTCAATGTACTCCCGCGGCAACAGATCGGGGCGGGTGCTCAGCAACTGGCCCAGCTTCACATAAACCGGCCCCAGATCCACCAGGATGTTGCGCAGCACCATCGGCGGCGGCAGTTGCGGCTCTTCCGCCTTGCCCAAGGAGAGTAAGCGCCGCATGTAGTCCCAGCCGTGGCGCAGGACTACTTCCAGGATCTCCGCCTGCCGGGCGCTGTTCTGAGCCAGCCGCGCAAAGACCACCCCTTTTCCCTCCTCTGCCGAAATTGCCTAGAGACAGCTTAGAAAAAGGGCACGGGAGCCACCCGGCGGGTTCCGTCCCAGCCGCTGGCTAGCCCCTCCCGCAAGACCCGCAACACTTCGTCGGTGCTGGCGTTGGGCTCGGCAAAGGAGAAGAGGTGCTTATAGCGCAGCCTCCCCTCGCGATCCACAATGAACTGGCCGGGCAGGGGCGCCCCCATCGCTTGGCCGACACCGTAGAGCCGAAAGGTCTTGCACTCCGGATCCACCAACAGCGGGTAGGGCAGTTGCAGGTCGGCTTGGATCTGTTGGCTTTGCACCGGGTCGGTGCTGGTAATCATCAGCAGCTCTGCTCCCAGGGCCCGAATCTCCTCGTAGCGGGCCTTCAGCTCCTGGATGTGGGGGTAGCAGAAGGGGCAGAAGAGTTTTTCTGTGAAAATGCGGGTAAAAGCCAGAACCACCGGCTGGTGGCCGCGGTAGTCCGACAGGCGCACGGGATCCCCGTGTACATTGGGCAGCTCAAAGTCGGGGGCCAGCTCGCCAATCTGCAGAGGGCTGTTGGCCGGCTGGGGGATGAAGTTGTCGAAAAAGCGACGGTTGAACAGGCCGCTGTTGCTGGTCATTGCCATTTTTTACGTTTCTTTACTACCTGCCACCAGCCTAACCCAAAGCCTCGGCCACTGCCTTTAGACGTCGCAGTTGTGCCCGCATGTCGTGCCGGGTTAGCTCTGCTGCCACTAGGTAAAACCCCGCCGCCACCCAGGGGTTGGGGATGGAAAACTCAAAGCGGTTCACCAACAGCGTTCCCGACGCCTGGGGGCGGCACTCCCAGCGGTCAGTGCCCTGAAAAAACCCCTCAAACTGCCACTGCACCAGACCCTCGGCCCGCTCGGTAATCACGCAGTCCAGGCTGGGGGAAATGAGAGGCAGGCGCAGGAAAAAGCGGTAGCGACTGCCCAGTTGCCCCGTAGGGGATCCCAGGGCCTCGCAGCCCAAAAGGGGGTTAAGCCAGCGCCGCATCAGCTCCGGGTCAATGAGACAGTGCTCCACCCGCGCCACGTCAGCGGCAATTTCAATTGCTTGGGTATAGACGGGCATGCTTCAAGGAAAGGCTGTAGCAGCAGGCTGCGCTTTGCCGACAGGGGCAACGGTACTCAGCAAAATCAAGATATCGCGGTACTCCACCTGATCCGGCCCGCGGCGGGGGGATCCCACCTGAATGACTGCCTGGTGCAGGGACTGTTCAGGGTGGGGGGGAGACTCAAACACAAGGGTGCGGATGCCGTTGGCCTGTTCCAGATCCGAGAGGAGATCCCAGCCCCGGCCCCAGAGGGTACGACGGTAGTAGGCGGCAATCTCCTCCAGAGGCTGAGAGGTCTGCAAGAGCAAGGAGGTCAGCCCCCCCTCCTGATCCCAGATTTGCCCGGAAGAGAGGACGGCGGCTTCGGGCAACTGCAACTGCGGTGGGAAGTGGGGAGGAAGGGCGCGGGTATCGCCCACGGAAGCCGCAAAATGGGTGCCATCTTCGCCAACGTGGCGCAGCACCGGATCCAGCGGGACAGCTTCGGAAGGAGGTGGCTCTGGCAAGGGGCGACAGGCAGCCAGCAAGGCTAGCATTAGCCAAGCCAGAAGTTGCACCTGAGCTGGGCAAAAGTCTCCTCTCATCCGTAGCCAGGGATCCCTCAGGTGGGTTATAGCGGATCCCCTCCCCCAGGACAACCCCTCCGTTGAAGCAACACCCCCCGCCCCTGCCCAAACGGCAATTGCACAACCTAAAATCAGTAGAGATCTGCGTGTAGGGATCCCTGGGAGAGGTGTCCGAGTGGTTTAAGGAAGCAGTCTTGAAAACTGCCGTGGCGCAAGCCACCGTGGGTTCGAATCCCACCCTCTCCGTCCTGGAATCTTTCGCCATCTGCTGAAGTTTCCAGAAGCTCTGGTTCTATGCCAACACCGACGCCAACGCCGACAACTTTGCAGCTCACTAGCTCCGCTTTTGCCCCCTCACAACCCATCCCCTCCCGCTACACCTGCGAAGGAGAAGATCTTTCTCCCCCCTTGACTTGGTCGGGGGCACCTGTAGGAACCCAAAGCTTTGCCCTAATCATGGATGATCCTGACGCGCCTAGAGGCACCTTTGTCCACTGGGTGGTCTACAACTTGCCCGCCAGTGTTACGAGTCTGTCAGAAGGGATCCGCTCCGACAGCGACCTGCCCCAGGGGGCCGTCCACGGGCAAAACAGTTGGGGACGCAATAGCTATGGCGGCCCTTGCCCTCCCAGCGGCACCCACCGCTACTTCTTCACCCTCTACGCCCTGGACAGGCAACTGGCCTTAGCACCAGGGGCCACCAAAGAGGCCTTGCTACAGGCCATGACAGGCCACATCCTCGCCCAGGCCCAACTGATGGGCACCTATCAAAGAAGAAGGTAGGGGAGAACCTCAAGCAAGGGGTGCCCACAGGCTGGAGCTGAGCGTTGCTGAAAGCAAATCCCACATCTCTGCTCTCCAAGAAATTTGCCCTGCCGCCGTCTTCCTGCCCAGGACAGGGATCCCTAGCTGGGCCTGCAACTGCCAGACCAAGGGGGGTTCTTCTAGGGAGGAGCCGGATGCGGATTCCAGCAACACCCATCCCAGACAGTGAGTCTTGGCTTGGTGAAGCAAGGCCGCAAAAGCAGCTCCCTGGCTAAGGGCAGCTTCCTGGGGCAGCGTCAGAAGTACCTTGAACCCCCAGGCAGCAGCTAGGTCGGCCCAGGTTTGGCCGGGCCCTATCGGATCAGCTAGGGTGCCAGGTACTACCAGCAGGGGATCCCTTTCCCCTTCCCAGGCAGCAATCTGTTGCCAGAGGACCTTGAGCTGTGCTTCAGAAGGGCTGGGATCCACGCGGAGCAGCCCCCAGGGACGTTCTACCGCCTCTTGCCAGGCTTCTGCCACTGCCGCTGCTGCCGGGATTCCAGGCCAGGTGTCGGCTACCATCACTCTCATGGCTCTCCGGTCTCGGCTTCCCAGAGGTTCAGAAACTCGGGTTGCACCTCGAAGCCAAACACTAAGGCCATGTCCCGCAGCATCGAGACAGATCCCAGTTTCTGCTGCTTAAACCAGCGCATCAGCACGAAAATCTTCTGATAGACGAAGATCTCCAGTGCTTCGGGGTTATAGACGATCCCTTCGCGGGGGTTGAATTGGTGGGGCACCAGCATGGCGGCGTAGCGAGCCAGCTCGCCGCTGCGCCAGTCAAGAAAGTAGGGCATCCAGGGGTAAACCGTATCCCAGCGGATGAACCACAGGCGCACTTCCGGGATCTCCGAGAGCTCGCGCGGATCGTCGGGGCTGCGCGGCCAATCAATGGAACATTGCACCTGCTGAGCGGAGCGAACGGGATCCGCCATCAAGGTTTTCACCAACTCATGGCCCGGCGTTAAATCCAGGGTTTGAATGGCTTTGGCGGGCAGGTAGAAGGTAATCGGCACGACGACAAGCAATCGCTTTAACCCAGTCTCGATCCAGGCGAGGGCTTCCGCAAGGGAGAAACCCTATCCGCGGATACCATCAACCCATTGCAGCTTATCTCAGCTCTGGGCTATTCACCCCTGCCAGCGGGATCCCCAGCTGGGTGAGATCAAGAACAAAGCCAGCCGCAACCAAAAGCACTTGCTCCGCCAGCGGGGCCAGCTTTTGGGTGAGCTCTCCCATCCGATCCCGAAACCGCCGCCCCAGCGGATAGGCAGGTACCACCCCCCAGCCTACCTCTTCTGAGACCAGGATCACCTTTCCTCGGCAGCTGTGCAACGCTGTCAAGAAAGATTGCGCCAAGGGATCCCACTCCTCAGGGGAACACTCCAGGCCCTGCGCCACCCAGCCCCCCAGCGAATCCACCAGAGCACAACAGGGCTGCGGCAGCTTTTGCAGGTCGGCCCCCAGGTCGGGCCCGGTTTCCCAGGTTTGCCAGGTGGGAGGACGCCGTTGCCGATGCCGCTGAACCCGTTCCGCCCACTCCGGGTCGGCCTCAGGGTCGGGCTTGGGCCCGGTGGCCAGGTAGATGACCGGCAGGGCAGAAGCCGCGGCTAGGTTCTCCGCCAGCCGACTCTTGCCACAGCGGGCAGGGCCACAGATAAGTACAATCGACATTAGGCATTGGGATGGAAGTCAATCGTTAGATTAGCTCAGTATTGGGTAGTCTCTACTGCCTCCAGCTTGATTCGAAATGTAAGACTTGAAGACTCCTGCGCGGAGTTGGGGCACACTCTACTTAAGGCTTACGTTTTACCTTGGCAAGCCCCAATCCAGGGAACTGAGGTTCTGTACTTATCTGTATTCAACACAGCCCACAACTAGAGGAGAGAACATACTTTGCCTATAGGGGCTTAGAACCGTTTCCCTTGATTAATATTGGCTCTCTAAGCTATGGATATGAGTTCTTCGTTCATGGGATGGGAGAACCTTCGCAGGTAAAGATTGGCCGCTGTAGCTCAATTGCACGAGAGATACATTTTTTTGCAGGCTACGAGCACCACACTGACTGGGCTACTACCTATCCTTTCACTCACCTACCTGAGTCATGGAGTGAGCTGCGTGCTCTGGAAGGTCACCCTCTGACCCGAGGAGACATTCTAGTTGGACACGACGTTTGGATCGGCCATGGCGCTATGATTCGCTCAGGAGTGACGATTGGAAACGGAGCAGTTGTTGGGATGGGTGCAGTAGTGACAAGGGATGTCCCGCCCTATGCAATTGTTGCCGGTGTGCCCGCCAAAGTAGTTCGCTACCGCTTCTCACCCGAGGTAATCGAACAGCTCAGCCAGCTTGCCTGGTGGGATTGGCCTCTTGAAGCAATACGTCAAGCAGCACTTCTTCTTTGTCGACCCCTGGATCAAGAAACTCTGGCAGCACTAGCTGAGTTTAAGCAAAAGCTTCTAGCTCCGTAAGGTTGGAGTTAGGATGAGGATCGATTCAACTAGGGGTAGGTTGACAAGTCCCGATTCAGAATGCAGACATGATGGATCCTAAACCGGCATCTTCCCCTGCCCAAAATACTTCTTCAGCCACCTCGCAAGCCTCTCCGCCCCTTTGGCTAAGCCTGGCGCTGGGGATCACCACCGCTCCTGTTTTGTTAGGACTGATCTTGGCGGATCGCGCTGCCAAGTGGCTGGGATCCCTGAGCTGGGAAGATCCAGGCTGGTGGTTGGGGGAACGGCTGCCCAACCTCGATAGCGCCGCTCTCCGCGCCCAGCAGCAAGAACACCAAGATTCTGGGCCAGCGGAGCATCCCTAGCTCCTCGTCGCTTTCGTATCATGGGTAGAGCAAGTCCGTCGCAGGAGTGAGCATCCTTTGCGGAGATCGGTCAGGCCAGCGCAAGAGTTCACCTCCACATTCTTGGGAGCGCTGTTTTGGCTGAGCGCATTTTTCTTGACAGCTGTGTTGAGTGCCTGTTTGGGCTACCTCTTCGGCCAGCGCGCCCTGTCGGGGGTCTCCTCTCCTGTTACCGAAGCTGGCAATGCTTCCTCCTCCCGTGGCGTTCGCGATCCCCGCACTGTGCCCCTGTTGAACGAGGCCGAGGTGATTGCAACAGCGGAAGCCAGCCTGGGCGGGGGGCCGGGGGCGCGGCGGGGGGGGGGGGGGGCGGGGGGCGGGCGGGGGGTGCGGGGGGGGGGGGCGGGGGGGGGGGGGGGGGGG